>CAZXHQ010000338.1:0-4792 GCA_964640145.1 uncultured Rhodothermales bacterium
ATGCCTCCTACCGCGTGCTGTCTACCGAGCATTTCCGGCGGCTGCCAAACGGACAGCAGAGCCTCTTCGAATGACGCCCGCCGGCGTCCCCGGTCATCCGAGAAGACGACGCCGGTCATTCCGGTAGGACGACCCTGATCGTCCGGGCAGACGGCCCCGGTGGATGCGAGCGAAGGACGCCGATCTCGCACCCACCCGGCCGATCCTTCACAGCATGAGCGCTCGCCTGGCGGTATATTAAGCTCCCGGCCGAGGCAGCCCGCCGTTCTGCCGACGGGCCCGATGCCGCGGTTGCGGCGCGGCCGCGAGAGATCCGCGCGCCTCGCGGATGGAGGCGGGCGAGCGGTACCATACATCGGTCCGATGGCGGACCTCCAAGAAGACCGACCTGACTACGATCGATCTACAATGCCCGAGCTCAAAATCTATAGACTCTTTTTCAAGGATGGCCTGGAGATCGACCTGCATGCAGCCGGCGCCGTGCTGGACCAGGCCCGAAAGCAGGTTCGCTTTACGGGAGAGGACGGCAAGTTCATCGACGATCTCATCGTCGTCATGGAGGAGCTTCAGGCCATCGTACCGGTGCATCACATCAGGGATGCCTCGACCTCGTCGAATGGACGCGGCGAGACGGATGCATAATCGAACCGTCCAGCATTGGTTTTGCTCGTAGAACGCTGCGCATCCGCAGTAGTCATCCGGTGCGGAGTGCGGTTTATAGGGCCGAGTCCTGACGAATACTACCGAGCAATGCATGCGTATGCCTCGATGGGCCGTCACTGGAGGAAAGTACGTTGTCCTGGCGGTCTTGGCGGTTGTGTCGAACCGGCCGGCGCCGGCGCAGACCCTGTCGGACCTCGAATCAGAGGTCGCCGACATCTTCCAGCAGAGCTGTGCCCGGATTGGGTGTCACGCCGGGTCCGATCCGCAGATGGGGATGAGTCTCGAGGGCGACCTCTTCTTCGACCACACGGTAGGTGCGTCGAGCCGAGAACGCCCGGATCTCGAACTCATCCGGCCCGGGGCGCCAGACAGCAGCTACCTCATCAAAAAGGTTCGCGGCGACGAAGACATCATCGGCGCGCCGATGCCGATGACCGGTAACCGTCTTTCCGATGCCGACATAGAGACCATCCAGGAATGGGTCGTCGCGCTCGGAAAGGCCGATCTTTCAGAGCGCCCTGCTGCGGCGGCCGCCAAAACCGCCAGCGCATTCGAGGGGTGGAAAGTCGTAAATCTACCCACGACGCGCATGGTGGATGCACGCACGTGGTTGTTTCTGATCAGTCACCGGTTCAACCCCGCCCTGTCGGCGGGCTACGATGCGTTCTGGGGTCTGGACGGAAGCGGCATCATCTTCCTTAGCATGGGATATGCGCCGTCGGACGACCTGCTCTTCGTCCTCGGTCGAAGCAACGCGGCCGACAACATCGAGCTGCAGGGAAAGGCGCGGCTGCTGGCGCAGACGCTCGATGGCGCCACCCCGCTGAGCCTGGCCGCGCATGCGTCCGTGAACTGGATCACGGAGCAGATCGGCGATCTCGACCGCCTTCGGGGGGAGGCCTTCAAAGTCTCCGGGCAGCTCGTGGCGAGCCGGGAGCTGGCGGCGGGATTGGGTCTGCTCCTCGCGCCCGGCGTCCTCGTGAATCCGAACGAAGCGAGCGGAGAGGACGATGTGCTCCTGACCGTCGGACTTGGCGGCCGGTGGAGGTTTCATCGGAATCTGTCGCTCGTGGCCGAATGGGTGCCCATCGTGGCGGGATATTCGCGTACGACCACCTTCGGCAACGTCAACCGGTTTGACTCGTGGGGCGGGGGCCTCGAGATCGGGGTCGGCGGGCACGTCTTCCAGATCGTCCTGACCAACTCGGTCGGTCTGGCCACCGATCAGTACCTGCGGGGCGGCGACCTGGACATCCGGGAGGGAGACGTCCGTCTCGGATTTAACATCTTCAGATTACTTCGCTTCTAGATATGCGTGGACTCAGCGCAGTCGTCGCGGCCGTGCTTGCCCTGGGCGTCGCCGCGTGCGAACATGCAGATCCTCTGGTCGACGGCGGCGAGGAGAACGGTCTGGAGCCTACGCTCGAGAGCATTCAGGAGAATATTTTCAATACGACCTGCGCCGTGTCGGGCTGTCATGCCGCCTCGAGTGCCTCCGCCGGACTGGACCTTAGCTCGGCCAACGCGCGCGCGAATCTGGTCGGTGTAGAGAGCACGGGCGTGCCCAGCCTGTTTCGCGTCGATCCGGGCAATGCGGACGACAGCTACCTGGTGCTCAAGCTCGAGGGGGACGACCGCATTGCAGGGAACCGGATGCCGTTGGGTCGTCCGCCTCTGCCTCCCTCCCAGATCGACGTGATCCGGGAGTGGATCGACGGCGGCGCGGAGTGATGCGCCCCGCTCATCCGGCCATCATATCCTGCAGCTCACGGGCGTTGATGGCGGCATAGCCTGCTTCGTCGTTGTCGAAATAGCAGTAGACGTCTCCGACGCTCCGGATCCAGGCAGAGATGGCGCCAGCCCAGCCTCCCAGCGTCCGGCGGTCGTAGCGCCCCTGGTACTTGTCGCCCGGTCCGTGCAGCCGGATGTATACGAACTCGGCGGTCGTCTCCCGGGGCGATTGCCGCCCGGCGAGCTCGTAGATGCAGAAGGCGGCGCCGTGCTGGCGCAGCAGGCCGTAGGCCTCCGCGTTGAACCAGCTCTCGTCCCGAAACTCAAACGCATGGCGGTAATTCGTCGAGAGGTGCTCGAGAAAATTCTCGAGTCGATCCGCATTGAATTTCCAGCGGGGGGGAAGCTGGAACAGGATGGGGCCGAGGGCATCGCCGAGGGCGTCCGCTGATTCATAGACGTTGCCCAGCGGCTCGGCCGGGTCCTTGAGCTTCTTCATGTGGGTCAGGTAACGACTCGCCTTGAAAGCGAACGTGAACGCATCACCGGCCGTCTCTCGCCACGACTGCACCGTCTCCCTCGACGGCAGCTTGTAGAAGGAATTATTGATCTCGGCCGTGCGGAACTGTTCGGTATAGAGGGCCAGGAAGTTCGACGAAGGAGTATCCTCCGGATAGAACGGGCCTTTCCAGTGGTCGTAATGCCAACCCGAGGTGCCGATGTGAGTCGTGCCGGACATTTTTTTCAGGAACGGTTTGGGTTACGGCTTCGGCTGGCAGGAAGGGCAGTAATAGGTCGATCGGCCGCTCACCGTGATCTTTTCGATCTCGCCGCCGCAGACCGGGCAGGCTTCGCCCTCGGAGCGGTGCGGGAGGAGGAACGTGTCGGGCATGTCGCTCGGATCGGCCTTTGCCTCGATCGCCGTCTCGAGGACGTATTTCATCTTGTCGAACAGCTCCTCGAGCGCGTCCTCGTTCAGGTCGGCGACCGGATGATCCGGGTGCCGTCGAGCTGCAAGCAGGATCTCGTCGGTGTAGACGTTCCCGAGGCCCGACACGACGGACTGATTCATGAGCGCAGATTTTATGCCGCCTCGCCGGCCCTGCAGCCGCTCGACAAACGTGGCGCGATCGGTCTCTAGAGCATCTGGTCCCAGGTCGTGTTCGTCGGCGAACGTCTTCAGCTCACCGACGATGCGGACGGCGCCCAGCTTTCTCCGGCATACGTACGACAGATGGTAGCCGTTCGAAAGATGGAGCCGAACCCGCGTGTGCTCCGGCGTGTCGGCGGCGTCTTTGTGGTACTGCAGCAGGCCGGTCATGCCGAAGTGAAGGCCCAGCCAGCCGTCGCCGGAGTCCAGCTCGACGAACAGATGCTTTCCCCACCGCCGGGTCGAGGATAGCTCGCGGTTCTTCAGTCGCCGCTGCAGGGTACGGCGGGTCACGTCTTTGATGACGGACTCGTCGAATACGCGGGTGGATTGAACCCGTTTATGCAGCGCTGTTCGTCCCAGATAGGTCTTGACTACGGCCACGTCCGGCAGCTCGGGCATCGCTCGGTCACCGATTATCGAGGTATGAATAGGCCGCTCCGGTCGCGGCGGCATATACGGCATGGTGCAGGGCGTCCGTCGCGATTTGTTCCAGATCCTGCTCGGCGGCGGGCGGCGAGACGTTCAGGACGGGGAGCATGACCTGGGCCGTACCCCAGACGAGCAGAAAGTGGAGCACGCTGGCGGCGGGTTCCAGCACGCGGGCAGCGGAGAGCATGCCGCGCGGCGCCCCCCAGGCCATGCCGTAGCTCCAGTGCACGAAGTTCGAGAAGCGCTTCCTTCCTTCCGCGTTGCGGGGCTGCACGCCGAGCACTTTGCCCGCGGCCTTGCTCGGCGCGTCGCTGGCCCCGCGGCCGGTCAGCTCTATCTCGACCGCGGTCGAGATCGTCATGGCCGCCGTCCCGGCGAGACCGGCGAAGAGTCCTTTTCCGAGGGCGGCGGCGAGTTCGTTCACGCGCATGGTTGCATTACCAGGCTGTAAAGGCTTCCTTTCGAGAGTGTCCTACCGTTGTAGAGCCGCCCGTATCCCGGCTCCCATGTAATCGATCCGTAAATCGCCGGCCCGGGCCTCGGTCCGACTCATCGGGCCCGTGTTTGCGGGCGGCTCGCCGTTTTCGAGCGGCTCCCGAGCGCCGTTGCCTATGAAGTGAGCGGGAAAAGCCGAGTTTTATTGGGCAGACGTAGCAGAATCGTTTATACTCTCCAGACATAGCACTTGTGCACCGGCGTATCCCAGAGTAAATTCACCAATGCCATTCGCGGATGTCTTGTCCGCTTTCAGCGTGGCTCTCTCTCCAAGTAATCATAATAACTGCTAAGCCATGGCCTATTCGTACACGAATTCGA
>CAZXHQ010000339.1:0-4789 GCA_964640145.1 uncultured Rhodothermales bacterium
ATCCCGGGACGAGACGTAATGGTACAGGCGTGGTACCAGGGCGGCATCTCCGTCTTCGACTTCACGGACCCGGCCAATCCGGTCGAGATCGCGTACCACGACCGCGGGCCGGTGAACGCGAACCGGGTGGAGCTGGGCGGGAGCTGGTCCGTCTACTGGTACAACGGCCTGCTGGTAAGCTCGGAAATCGCCCGCGGGCTCGACATTTTCGAGCTGGCGCCGAGTGCGTTCATCTCCGAGAACGAGATCGCAGCGGCCAATTCGGTCCGGCTCAACTATCTCAATGCCCAGGGCCAGCCGCGGTTCGCCTGGCCGGCGACGTTCCCCCTCGCTCGGGCATACGTCGATCAGCTCGAGCGGTCGGCTGCGCTCTCTGCCGGTCGGATCGCGCGTCTGCGGCAGCAGCTCGCCGAGGCGGAAAGCGCTTCAGGTCCGGTGCAGCGAGAGATCCTGACCCGCCTGGCTGCGGAGATCGAGGCCGAGGCAAGCTCCTCGCCGAAGGCGGGAATGCTGGCGGACGCCGTACGGGATCTTGCCGGACCATGAGCTCCGGAAAACGACGAGACCGCGTGAGCCGCCTGCCGAACGTCACGAAATCGTTCTGCACCTCCTGTACATCAATCCATCCATTCGCTCACATGTGAATGCCGCCGCATCGCGCTCCGCGTCGTTCCGCCGATCCGCGCTTTGCGTGCGCGTCAGCGCCCGATCGCGTCCGGCACGCCGGCATGATGGCGAAACGCTTCGACGGGGGTCCCGTCACGATCGATCACCCGGCGACGGATACGATCCCTCGCTGCCTCCAACTGGTCGTCGGTGAGCTCGGGATAATACTTGTACTGGCCTTCCGGTCCCCACTGGCTGACATACTTCGTGCCGGCCTCGACCTTCTGCTCGACGTACCCTGTGATGTCGACCCACGTGTTCGCATCGTTCGTATCGTAAAAGAGATATTCCTCGATCTGATGGGCCTCGAGGCCGTGGTTGACGAGATGCCCCGTGAACAGCAGCGGCCACTCGGCGGCGCGGGCCGCGTCGGCGGCGAGATAGGCCGCGGTGCGGTGGTCGGACTTATGCCAGCGCTGCGCTTGCTGTCCGGGGTCGAACGCAACGACGACGTTGGGCTTAAGCCGGCGAATGTGGTAGACGATCCGCTCGACAGCTTCCTCGCGATCGGCATACTCGAGGCGCCCGTCGTCGTACCCCAGGTTGATGTAGTTGGATTCGGGGATGCCGAGAGCGGCCAGCGCGTTGACCTCTTCCTCGCGCCGAATTTTCGCCAGCTCTATCATCGAAAGATCCGGGTCTTTCGTCCCCACGTTGCCTAACGTCATCAGGAGGATGTGCACCTCGTTGCCGTGGTCCTGCAGCATCGAGAGCGTGCCGTGGGATCGAGAATCGTCGTCGGGATGGGCCCCGATGAAGAGAATCGTCTTGCCGCTCCACTCCTCGACCGGAACCTCCGGCTGCGCGGTGACGGCGCCCGCCGTCAGACACAGGACGGCTAAATTGGATAGCAGGATGCGGTTGATCACGTTCTCGAACCTCGTCGGCTGTGGGCGGATATAGTGTAGAGCACCTTCTGCTAGATAACGAATCCGCCGCATCCCGGAAAGCCGGCGTCGGACCGGCTTGCCGTTCCTACCTCGGTCGAAAGCCATGCATATGGTACGTTTGCTCTTGCTCGTCGTAATCCTTTCGGCCCTCGAGAAGCCTGTCTTCGGGCAGGCATCCGAGCCCGCCGGGCCGGCCGCCGCGGAAGCCGTTCGCCTCGACGACGACGAAATCCTCCGCCTTGACGGACGTCTCGACGAACCCTTCTGGCAGAACGTCCCGTACATCGACGACTTTCTCCAGCAAGAACCCCGCGAGGGCGGTGAGCCCACCGAACGAACCGAAGTGCGCATCGCCTACGACCGCGACTACCTCTACATCGGTGCCACCTTGTTCGACAGTGATCCGGACGGCATCCTCGCATATCAGAAGCGCCGTGATGTCAGCCTCGCGACGGACGATCGGTTCATGTGGATCATCGACACGTTCAACGAAGGACGATCGGCATATTTTTTTGAGATCAACCCTGCCGGACTTCTCGGCGACGGCCTGCTGCGCACGGGCCAGGGAATGAATCTCAATAAGTCGTGGGACGGCATCTGGGACGTACGAACGAGCCGGGGACCCTACGGATGGAGCGCCGAAATTCGCATCCCCTTCCGCACCCTAAACTTCCGGGTCGACCAGGAGGCGTGGGGCATCAACTTCCAACGGACGATCCGCCGGAAGAATGAGGAGCTGCTCTGGAGGGGACATCGCCGTAACCAGGGGCTGTGGCGCCCCCAGAATGCAGGTCAGCTCATCGGACTGAAGGGGATGTCGCAGGGTCTCGGCCTCGAAGTAGTGCCCTACGCGATGGCTTCGGGGACGCGCACGTGGATCGGGGCGCGCCCGGCAGCGGATCCGACCGCCGATGCCGGCTTCGACGTCACCTACAACCTGACGTCGAATCTTCGCGCGTCGGTCACGGTCAACACTGATTTCGCCGAAACGGAGGTCGATGCACGGCGCGTGAACCTCACGCGCTTTCCACTTCGATATCCGGAGCAGCGAGACTTCTTTCTGGAAGGCTCGGGCGTGTTCGAGTTCGCGCCGGCGAGCAGCGTCTACCCGTTCTTCAGCAGGCGGATCGGCCTGGAAGACGGTCGTCCCATTCCGATCCTCGCCGGCGGCCGCATGGCCGGACAGGTCGGGGACTTCGAGCTGGGTCTCATCCAGGTCCGCACCCGGGAGAGCGGAAGCATCCCCGCCGAGGATTTCACCGCGGCACGGCTCGTCCGCAACGTGTTCAGCGAGAGCACCGTCGGCCTCGTCTATACGCGCCGCGCCTCGCATGGGCCCGGCGGGCCGGCCGACCGCCACACATTCGGAGGCGATCTCGAGATGGCGACGTCGCGCTTTCTGGGCGACAGAATTCTCCAGTTCCAGGCCTTCTTCGTGGGCCATAACGAACCGCAGGCGGATGCGGGTACGAGTCTGTGGGATCGATCGGGGCGCGGGGTCAGGTTCGACTATCCGAACGACCCGTGGTCGTTTGCTACCTCGTATCGTGAGTTTGGAGCTGCCTACGCGCCGGCGGTCGGATTCGCGCAGCGCCGCGCGTTCCGCCGTTTTCAGCCGACCCTCGAATACACTCCCCTGTTCGAACGCAGCAATCTGGTGCGGGAGCTCCTCTTCGAACTGCGGTTCGAATACCTGACGAACCTCGAATTCGATCCAGAAACCGTCGAGACGCGCTTCACGCCAGGGATCCGGTTCGAGAGCGGCGATGAGATCCAGTTCAGCGTCTCGCGCAACTACGAACGGCTGTTCGCACCGTTCGACATTCGCCGCGACGGCAGTGTAATCATTCCGCCTGGGGGATACTTCACGTGGACCGGCCAGGCGGAAGCCGGCACGGCCTCGCACCGGACGGTTACGCTCTCGGGCACGGTCGCTCACGGCAGCTTCTGGACCGGCACGCAGACCGGCTATTCGGCCGTCGCGACGATACGCCCGGCCCCCGGCCTCAGCCTGTCCGGGTTCTGGAGTCACGACGTCGTCGACCTCCGCGGCGGACACTTCGCCGCGCAACTCCTTCGCCTCTCCGGCAGCCTCGACCTGACCCCGCGCGTCTCGGTCATCTCCAACGTGCAGTACGATAACTTGAGTAAGCTGGTCGGACTTTACGGACGGTTTCGGTGGACCGTCCGGCCCGGCAGCGACCTCTACGTCGTCTACACGCACAACTGGTTGAATGACGCCCTCGACGTCCGCTCCCTCGAACAGCAGGCCGCGACCAAGTTCTCCTACACGCACCGGTTCTGAACCCCGGTAGAGAGGTCGTCGGCGTCGACGACGCCGGCACGGTGGGGGATGCACACTCGAAAATCACGCACATCGTTTCCGCCCATCCGGACGTTTCCGATCCGGAAAAGCGCCACGCCCTAAAGGGCCGCACGCAAGCCGACCACTCTGGAGGGATGTGCACCGCGCGGATACCGCGCTGGAATTGTAGCCCGGCGATCCGACCGGGCAGAACCATCCGGCCCCTACATGTCGGCCCCTAAACCCCAGTGCCCGCTCCCCGCAGCCAGGCTGCCACCGGGTCGCCAGGAAATGCACGGGGGGATTATCGTCGGATCCACACGCGCGCACGATCGTACGCGGGACTGGTAAATACACACTTCATCCCAGAATAGTGCAAGTCGTGACAAGGCGGCTACCGCTTGGAGTGCCGAACGATTATCCTTTCTGGATGCGCCGCCGCCAGCGTCCAACGGCTGTCTAGTCCTGGATTTCCAATCGTGCTCCCCGATGAACATGCTGAAGATCGGTACCGGCCCCGCCCTGCAGGGTAAGCCTTATTTGTACCTCGTCGTCCTTGCGGCCTTGCTGGCCGTCCCCGCGTTGCGCGCCCAGTCGACCGGCGAGATCGCCGCCCATCTCGAGGCCATCCACGAATTGACGCAGTCCGCCCTCACGCACAGCACCGCGGCGGAGTCGGCCTCCTCCGTGGAGAACGTGAAGCGGCAGGTCGATTCCGTGTACGCCGCCATCTGGGGTCGCGAATCCGGCATCGCCGCCTCCCGCGGCGCCGCCCACTTCTACGGATGGAAGACGCGCTGGCAATCCGACACGGATGACTTCGAGCTCGAAACGCCCGAGAAGTTCGGCACGGCGCCCGCCGAGGTCACCAACCCGGCCGAACTCGGCATCATGGGGCGGGGGCTGCACGCCCGCGAGCTGCTCTACG
>CAZXHQ010000340.1:0-4784 GCA_964640145.1 uncultured Rhodothermales bacterium
CGAGCGCATGCACGCCTGCGAATACGTCAAGGCGGTGCTCACGCCGTAGTGCTGTCTTTTGTGCCGAGGCGGCGCGGCCGGACCATCGATCCTGAAAAGTGGACGACCACATGTATACGACGAACGGCAAACCCTGCATCCTCGCGTTGCTGGCACTGGGCCTGACGGCATGCGAAGCGCCGTGGGGCGACGACGCGGACGTGCCGGCGGCCCCGTGGTCCGGCATTATACGAACCTCTGGAGAGCGGAGAGACTTTTGGATCAGCTGCTAGAAGGTAAAGTCATTCTCGTTACCGGGTCCACTACCGGCATCGGCGAATTCGTGGCCCGGCGCGT
Source organism: uncultured Rhodothermales bacterium (assembly GCA_964640145.1). GTDB lineage: Bacteria > Bacteroidota > Rhodothermia > Rhodothermales > VXPQ01 > CAZXHQ01. The sequence goes on from CAZXHQ010000340.1 coordinate 337, forward strand.
CGTCACCGAAGGCGGCAGGGTGATGGTCCACGGCCGAAGCGAGCCGCGGGCCAGAGAGATCGTCGACGATCTGGGCGAGGCGGCGGCGTATACGCTGGGGGATCTGCAGGATCCGGCCGTCGCCGAAGAGCTCGTGGAAGCCACGGTCGATCGGTTCGGGCGCCTCGACGGGCTCGTGAACAATGCGGCGCTGCTCACCCGGTCGAACCTCGAGAACACGGAGGTCGAGCTCTTCGACCGACTCGTGGCCGTCAACCTGCGCGCTCCACTCCTCCTGTCTCAGGCGGCGGTGAAGCGCTTCAAGAGGCAGGGCGGAGGCGTCATCCTCAACGTCGGCTCCATCAATGCCCTCGGCGGCGAGAAGAACCTGCTCGTCTATTCGATGACGAAGGGCGGGATGCAGACCATGACGCGCAACCTCTCCGCTTATCTCGCCCACGAAGGCATCCGCATCAACCAGATCAATGTCGGATGGACGCTGACCGACAACGAGAAGGAAATCAAGATCGAGGACGGTCTGGAGGAGGGCTGGTGGAACGACATCCCCCGAGAATACGCACCGTTCGGCCGCATCTTCTCGCCCGAGGAGGTGGCCGCACACGTGGTGTTCTGGCTCTCCGATGCCGCGGGTCCGGTCAACGGCTCCGTTTTCGAAATCGAACAGTGGCCGCTCGTCGGGCAGAATGCGTCCAAGTGAGGCAGGCCTCTATACGAAGCCATCCACGCTCTGTAACATCTCCCTCGAACCATGCCGTTAGCCGCCTTTCCGAAGTGCTTTCTCGACGAGCTCTGCGTTTCCTATACGATGCGCGTCGACGAGTGGATCGAGATGGCGGCCGAGCTCGACGTGGACGGGCTGGAGTTCTACTGGGGGTTTACGCCGCACGATCAGCCGGCGGAGCTGGCCCGGCTGCGCGATCTCGCCGCACGGCGCGGCCTGGAGATCCCGATGATGTGCTTCTCGCCCGACTTCACCAGGCCGGATGAAGCGGGCCGCGCCGCCGAGGTCGAGAAGCAGAAGCAGGCCGTCGATGCCACCGTCGCGCTGGGGGGGACGTACTGCCGGGTGTTGACCGGACAGCGCCGGCCGGACGTCGAGTTCGAGCGGGCGCTCGAGTGGGTCGTGAACTGCATCCGGGACTCCGTCCAGTACGCCGGGGACCGCGGCGTCACGCTCATCCTCGAGAACCATTACAAGGACGGTTACTGGAACTATCCCGAGTTCGCTCAGCGCCGGGAGGCCTTTCTCACCGTGCTCGACCGAGTCGGCAACGAGGCATGCCTGGGCGTCAACTATGATCCCTCCAATGCGATCATTGCAGGCGAGGATCCCATCGAGCTCCTCGAGGCCGTGAAGCACCGTGTGGTGACGATGCACGCGAGCGACCGGTATCTGGAGGGCGGCACGATGGAGGACCTGCGCGAGATGGAGACGGAGCCGGAGACGGGCTATGCCGGGATCCTCAAGCACGGCATCATCGGCAAGGGGCTCAACGATTACGACCGTATCTTTTCCATCCTCGCCGAGGCCGGATTCGACGGGTGGATTTCGATCGAAGACGGCGACGACCCCGAACGGGGGATGGACCATCTCCATCAGTCGGCCGCGTTCCTCCGGAAGAAGATGAAGGCGCACGGCCTTTCGTAGCGAGGAGGGTCGACCCGCGGACGGTCCACGCGAGGCCTCGACGACGGTTGGAAGCGGATGGACCAGGGAGGGCCCGCCGGCCGGTTCAACGGACGTTAGAGGGACGAGATGCTTTTCCGAAGCGCATGCCTGTAGCCGTCGCCGATAGAGAGGTAGCGCTCGACGCCCGGGAAGTACGCGTCCTCGGATGTCTTATCGAGAAGGAGCTGAGCACGCCGGATTACTACCCGATGACGGTCAATGCGCTTGTGGCGGCGTGCAATCAGAAGACGAACCGCGAGCCGGTGGTGGACTATTCGGAGAGCGACGTGGTGGAATCGCTGGCGGGGCTGCAGCGGAAGCGCCTCGTCGGCTCGGCCTCGAGCTCCTACGGACGGGCCGCGAAATATCGGCACGCGCTGGCGGAGATGATGGATCTGAAAGAGCCGCAGCTCGCCGTGCTCGCCTCACTGATGCTCCGAGGTCCGGAGACCGCCGGGGAGGTTCGGGCGCGAACCGGAAGAATGTACGCCTTCGAGTCGCTCGAGGCCGTCGATGCCGTGCTCGAGGAGCTGGCCTCGCGGGAGTCGCCGCTGGTGGCCGGGCTTCCCAGGCGCCCGGGGCAGAAGGAGGCCCGCTACATGCATCTGTTCTCGGACGCCGACGAGAGCGCGATGCCGTCCGCCCGGACCGAGATCGAGGAGCGTGTCGAGACGCTCGAGCAGGAGGTCGCTGCGCTCGAGGAGGAGCTCGCGGACCTCCGTCAGGCCTTTCGCTCGTTCAAGAAGCAGTTCGAGTAGGTTGATGGAATTCCGTCCCTCCGTGCCCGTACGTTTCGGTCGGCTCTACGAGGATCTCGCCCGGAGCCTGGAGGGGCTGCGCAGGGATCCGTCACGGGCGGCGCGGTCCCGCCGCGTCGTCGACCGTGCGCTGGAATCCGGCGAGACGTACTACGGCATCAACACAGGTTTCGGCGCCCTGGCGCGGGAACGCATCGCGCCGGAGGCGCTGCTTCAGCTTCAGCGCAACCTCATCGTCAGTCACGCCGTCGGCGTGGGCGATCCGGTGCCGCGCGACATCACCCGGCTGATGCTGGGGCTGAAGATTCACGCGCTCGGCCTGGGGTATTCCGGCGTTTCGCGGCCGACGCTCGAGCGGCTCCTCCTCTTGGAGAAGGAGGATCTGATTCCCGTCGTCCCGAGCCGCGGCAGCGTCGGCGCCTCCGGCGACCTGGCGCCGCTCGCCCACCTGGCCCTGCCGCTGCTGGGACGAGGTGCGTTCTGGTCTGAGGCCGGGCCCCTGCCGGCTCGCGACGTGCTGCAGGAGCGCGGCCTCGCCCCCGTCAAGCTAAAGCCGAAGGACGGCCTCTCGCTCATCAACGGCACGCAGCTCATGAGCGGCTACGGTGCGTACGTTCTCGAGCGGACGCTGCGGCTCGAGCGGACGGCCGACCTCCTGTCGGCGATGAGCCTCGAGGCGCTGCAGGGAAGCGCCAACCCGTTCGACGAGCGAATCCACCTGGCGAGACCGCATCCGGGACAGCAGAAGGTGGCCTCGAACGTCCGCCTGCTCCTGACCGACAGCGAGATCCTCGAGTCGCACCGGCACTGCGGCAAGGTGCAGGACCCGTACTGTCTGCGCTGCGTGCCGCAGGTACACGGAGCCAGCCGCGATGCCCTCGACCATGCGCGGCGCGTGGTGGAAATCGAGATCAACGCCGTCACGGACAATCCGCTCGTCTTCGACGACGGAGATATTATTAGCGGCGGCAACTTCCACGGCCAGCCCGTCGCCCTGGCGCTGGACCACGCCGCCATCGCCCTTTCCGAGCTGGCCAGCATTTCGGAACGCCGGACGTACCTCTTGCTGGGCGGTCACGACGGGCTGCCGAAGCTGCTCATGAAGGAAACCGGCATCAATTCCGGCTTCATGATCCCGCAGTACACGGCCGCGGCGCTGGTTTCGGAAAACAAGGTGCTCACACACCCCGCCTCGGTGGACTCCATCCCCACCAGCCTCGGACAGGAGGATCACGTCAGCATGGGGAGCATCAGTGCCCTAAAGCTGCTCGACGTCATGCGAAACGTCGAGCACGTACTCGCCATCGAGCTCTTCACGGCCGCGCAGGCGCTGGACTACCGCCTGCCGCTGCGGCCCGGCCGCGGCGTCGAAATCGCACACACCTGCATGCGTGAGCTCGTGCCGCACCGCGAAGAGGACACCTTCTACAGCGAGGACATGGCCCGATGCCTGGAAATCATCCGCGGCACGGAGATCCTGGACCGCGTCTTGAAAGGCCTCGGGATGCTGGTGTGAGGCTCTCCCGAATCGCATCACGGAGGCGCGCATGAAGGTCAAGATCTACACCACCGGCGGAACGATCGACAAGACGTACTTCGACGCCCGAAGCGAGTACGAAGTGGGAGATCCGCAGATCCTCGACATCCTGGAGCTCGCCGACGTCGACGTCGAGTACGAGGTCGAGACGCTCATGCGGAAGGACAGCCTGGACATGACCCCCGCCGATCGAGAGACGATCCGCTCGCGCGCCGCGCAGGAGCCCTGCGAGCGGATATTGATTACCCACGGGACCGATACGATGGTCGAGACCGCCGCCGAGCTCGCCTCGATCGAAGAGAAGACCATCGTACTGGTCGGCTCGCTCAGCCCGGCCACGTTCAAGAACAGCGACGCCGAGTTCAACATCGGCTTCGCCTTCGCCGCCGTGCAGACGCTGGGGCCCGGTGTCTACATCGCCATGAACGGCCGGGTGTTTCCCTCCGGCCGCGTCCGCAAAAACCGCGAGCGCAATCGGTTTGAA
>CAZXHQ010000341.1:0-4783 GCA_964640145.1 uncultured Rhodothermales bacterium
AGAGGCATCCCTGATCGAAGACGCCCCAGTCGACGACGCCCGAGGCGCCGCGGTCGACGTCGCCGGGGACGTTGCTGCCGACGAGGCGCTCGGCGCCTTCCATCCGGCTGTACGGCGCTGGTTCGAGAGTCGCTTCGAGGCGCCCACACGGGTGCAGCGGCGCGGATGGGAAGCCATACGCAGCGGCGACCACACGCTCATCGCGGCGCCGACCGGCTCGGGCAAGACGTTGAGCGCATTCCTGAACGCCATCGACTCACTTCTTCACGAGGGCGCGGCGCGCGGAGGCGCGCTGCCGGACGAGACGCGCGTCCTGTACGTCTCCCCACTGAAGGCCCTCAGCGCCGACATCCACCGCAACCTGGCCGAGCCGCGGCGTGAGATTCGCCGCGTGGCCCATGAGATGGGCGTGGAGGCGCCGCGCATCACCGCCGCCGTGCGCAGCGGCGATACGCCGTCGTCCAGGCGCCAGGCCATGGTCAGGACGCCGCCGCACATCCTGGTGACGACCCCCGAATCACTCTACCTGCTGCTGACGGCGGAGAAGAGCCGGGAGGTGCTGCGCACCGTGCGCACGGTCATCGTGGACGAGATCCACGCCGTCCTCGAATCGCGACGCGGCTCTCACCTCGCGCTCACGCTGGAGCGCCTGCAGCATGTGGTCGGCGGCCCGTTGCAGCGGGTGGGGCTGTCCGCTACGCAGAAACCGCTCGACGACGTCGCACGCTACCTGGTGGGCACCTCGAGCATGGACGCAGACAACCACCCGCAGTGCCGCATCGTCGACGAAGGGCACGTGCGCGAGCTGGATATCGACCTGGAACTTCCGGACTCGCCGCTGGAGGCCGTGCTCTCCGGAGAGGTCCGAGAAGAGGTTTATGATCGCGTGGCCGAGCTGGTCTGCGAGCACACCACGACGATCGTGTTTGTGAACACGAGGCGGGAGGCGGAGCGTGGCGCCCACCGGCTCGCCGAGCGGCTCGGTGAGGAGGCGGTCTCGGCCCATCACGGCAGCCTTTCGAAAGAGGCGCGCCTCGAGTCCGAGCGCCGGCTCAAAGACGGAGGCCTCAGGGCGCTCGTAGCCACGGCCTCGCTCGAGCTCGGGATCGACATCGGCCACGTTGACCTCGTATGCCAGCTCGGATCGCCGCGGCGCATCGCCACCTTTCTGCAGCGCGTCGGTCGCTCCGGCCATACCGTGTATGGCACGCCCAAGGGGCGGCTGTTTCCGCTGACGCGGGACGAGCTCGTCGAGGGCGCGACCCTTCTTCAGAGCGTTCGGCGCGGCGAGCTCGACCGGTTCGAGATCCTCGAGGAGCCGATCGACATCCTGGCCCAGCAGATCATCGCGGAGGTGGCGTGCGAGGAATGGGAGGAAGAGGCGCTGTTCGGTCTTTTCCGGCGGGCATATCCCTATCGGGATCTGTCGCCGGAGCGTTTCCACGAGGTCGTCGAGATGACGGGACTCGGCTTCACGACGCAGGAGGGCCGGCGCGGAGCGCGCATACATTACGACGCCGTCAACCGGCGCCTGCGTGCCCGCCGCGGCACCCGCCTCGCCGCCCTGACGTCCGGCGGCGCCATTCCGGACAACGCCGACTACCGGGTCGTCCTGGAGCCGGAAGGGATGTTCATAGGCACCGTCGACGAAGATTTCGCGGTGGAGAGCTTTCCCGGCGACATTTTCCAGCTCGGAAGCACGTCGTGGCGCATCCTCCGCGTGGAGTCGGGCACCGTCCGCGTCGCGGACGCCGCCGGACAGCCGCCGACCATCCCGTTCTGGTTCGGCGAAGCGCCGGTCCGGAGTCCGGAGGTCTCATCGGCCGTCTCGACGCTGCGTGCGGAGATCCAGAAACGGATCGAGTCGAAGCGGGACGTCGTCCCCTGGCTCATGCGGGAGACGGGGATCTCGAAGCCCGCCGCCGTGCAGATCGGAGAGTATCTTGGCGAATCGCAGCGGCTTCTGGGAGCCCTCCCGACGCAGGACACGCTGATTCTCGAACGGTTCTTCGATGAGGCCGGCGGTATGCAGCTGATCCTGCACGCGCCGTTCGGCAGCCGCGTCAACCGGGCGTGGGGGCTCGCGCTGCGCAAGCGGTTCTGCCGTCAGTTCAACTTCGAGCTGCAGGCCGCGGCGACTGAAGAGGGCATCCTGCTTTCGCTCGGGCCGCAGCATTCCTTTCCGCTCGAAGACGTCTTTCGTTACCTGCATCCGGATACGGTCGAGGACGTCCTGGTACAGGCTGTTCTTGATGCGCCCGTCTTCCAGACGCGGTGGCGCTGGAACGCCACCCTGTCGCTGGCGCTGCTTCGGTGGAGCGGCGGCCGCCGGGTGGCGCCTCAGATTCAACGGATGCGCGCCGAGGACCTCCTAGTCGGCGTGTTTCCGGATGCCGCCGCCTGTCTCGAAACGATCGTCGGTGACCGCGAGGTGCCGGACCACCCGCTCGTCCAGCAGACCATCCGGGACTGCCTTACCGAGGCGATGGACCTGCCCCGCCTGAAATCGATATTGCGGCGCATTCACGACGGCGGGTTCCACCTCGTCGCGCGCGACACCCCCGAACCGTCGCCGCTTTCGCACGAACTGCTGACCGCGCGGCCCTACGCCTTTCTGGATGATGCGCCGCTGGAAGAGCGGCGATCGAATGCGGTCTACGCACGCCGCAGCCTCGAGCCATCGGACGCCGGCGCCCTCGGTGCACTCGACCGAGAGGCCATCGTCCGCGTCCGCCGAGAAGCGCGACCGGAATTCGAAAGCGCAGACGAGCTGCACGACGCCCTTCTCACGTTCGGCTTCCTCGCGGATGCCGAGATCGCCGAGCTCGCAGAAGCACCTTCAGCCGAGGCGGCCTCGTGGCCCACAGCCCTGGCCGCGGATGGCCGGGCGGCGCAGCACGGCCGCCGGTGGATCTCAGCCGAACGTATCGAGGAAGCCCGCCTCCTCTGGCCCAAAGCGAAGAGCGATCCCACGCTGTCTCCGCCGGATGGGACCCCCCGGCCGGTCGACGAGCCTTCCGCGCGTCGAGAAATGGTGCGGGCGCGCCTCGCGATGGCCGGTCCTACCACGGTGCACGCCCTCGCGGCCGAGCTTTCGCTTCCGGGCGAAAAAGTCGTTCAGAGCCTCCTCGCCCTCGAAGCCGAAGGCGTCGTACTCCGAGGACGATTCACGCCCGGCGTGGAGGATGAGGAATGGTGCGACCGCAGACTGCTTGCGCGCATCCATCGGTCTACCATCGACCGGATGCGTTCGGAGATCCGCCCCGTCAGCCAGTCCGATTTCATGAAGTTTCTCTTCCGGTGGCATCGCGCAGAACCCGGACACCGGGTGCGCGGCCCTGAAGGCGTCCTGTCGATCGTCGAGCAGCTCGCAGGCGTCGAAGCGCCGGGCGTGGCGTGGGAGACGGAGGTCCTGCCGGCCCGGTGCGACGAATACACGCCGGACGATCTCGACGCGCTCTGCGCGAGCGGTCGCGTGGTGTGGGGGCGCCTGTCGGAACCGTCCGGAAACGGGAAAGGGTTGAAATCGACGGGACCGATTCGCTCGTCCCCGATCGCGCTCTGGCCGCGGGAGCAGTCCGCCTTCTGGCTGCGACGCCTACCGGCTCCGTCCGACCTGGATCTGAGCACGTATGCACAGGGCGTCTACGACGCACTGGCACGGCATGGCGCATCGTTCTTCCAGGATCTGGCCGGGGCGGCACGTCTCCTTCCGACCCAGGTCGAGCAGGGTCTGGGCGAGCTCGTCGCGTTCGGACTCGTCACGTCCGACAGCTTCTCCGGACTGCGCGCGCTTCTGACGCCGGTCGACCAGCGCCCCGATCCGTCCCGCAGCAAGCGCCGCGGCAGGACCGCAGCGTACGGAATGCATTCCGCCGGCCGCTGGTCGCTCCTAAGACCGCCGGCCGCGCCTGAAGCGGAGAACGACGTCGAAACGTGGGCGCGTCTGCTGCTTCGGCGCTACGGCATTGTATTTCGCCGGCTCCTCACCCGCGAGACGTTCGCTCCGCCGTGGCGCGACCTCCTTCGCGCACTGTGGCGCATGGAGGCGCGCGGGGAAATACGGGGCGGACGGTTCGTCAGCGGCTTTTCCGGCGAGCAGTTCGCCCTGCCCGAGGCCGTCGGCCTGGTCCGCAAGATGCGCAACGAAGCCCCGAACACGCTCATCATCGTCAGCGCCGCCGATCCGCTCAACCTCACCGGCGTCGCGACGCCCGGAAGCCGCGTCGCGGCCTATGCGATGAACCGGGTCGGCTTCCGGGACGGCATCCCCGAGCTCGTTCTGGAGAGCGGCGAGGTGCGTTCGCTCCGCAGCGGCGGCGACGTCTCGCACGAGTTGCGTAAGACGATGCGCCGGCGGCGGCTGGTACCGGAGCTCCACATATTTCTGAAGTAGGGCATCGCGGCCTACTACGAGATCATCGAGTCGCAGGCGCACCGGACCGTTGGCGGTCCGCTTGTCGTCATTCGGTGCGGCGACAGAGGAAGGCGGATCTTCCGGAGACGCAGATTCCTCTCACTGTTATGGACCCGGCGGATCACGCTCGATCGGAGGTGAGATAGGCATCGGTTCCGGCACTGGCTTGAGCGGATCGTGCACGACCGGCACGTGCTCCTCAAGTTTTTTCGGAAACAGCAGCGAGGCCACGGCGGACGTCGCGAGGACGAGGGCGATCACGCCGAGTGAAAGATCGATGGGGACCTTGTAGATATCCACCAGCAGCATCTTGACGCCCACGAAGACGAGGACGATCGAAAGCCCCAGCTTGAGATAGTGAAACTT
>CAZXHQ010000342.1:0-4756 GCA_964640145.1 uncultured Rhodothermales bacterium
ACTGACGATAATCGATATTGACGGAAACGATAACAGATGCCTGGCGGAGTTTGACCTACTTGGAATGAGCTCTTCGGTGGAGCCTAGATGAAGTCAACGGCGTCTACCAAGACCATCTGCGGCGATGCCTTCACCAGGTCGCGCAGAATCGGGATGTGCCCGACTCCGTAAATGACGAGAACGCGGTCGCCGGGCACGGCGACGTCTTCGAGGTTCGCAAAGATCCGCAGGTTTCGCCTGTACCACTGCGCCACGACGTCCGCCCCTACGTACGTCGAATCTTCTCCAACGGCCGCAATGCGCGCATACGGCGCATTTAGCTGCATGAGGTTCGTCGGAGCATTCAGTCGCCGCAGGATCTCCAGAACGGTAGCGTGCTGCTGCAGGCTATCTTGCCTGGACTTCATCTGCCGACCCCAGCGCTGGAAATATTCGACGAATGACGTGTCGCGTTTCTCTGCGAAGGACATCACCTCGTCGAACGCCCATTCGCCGGGATGGTCGATCGGATAGATGCCCTCGTGGTCGAGCCGTGCAGCCAGGCGGAAGCCGAGCTGGTATATTTCGCTGCGCCGGGATCGGAACCCGCCGATCTCAAACGATTCGTCCAGACCGGCAGCAACGTAGCGGCGGTAGAGTGAATCCAGAGCGGTCCGATGCTCCCTTCGCATTTCGACGGCCACTTTTGCGGGTCGAAACCGGGCGAGAGCATCGAGTGCAGCCTGAATCTGCGCCTGCCTCTCGGTAGTCAGTACGTCCGCAGCCTGAACGTTTACCTCATCCAGACCGGGATTGTCCATGTGGTACGTTCCGAGAAGCATCACCTCTACCGGCGGCGAGACCTGCGCCGTTGTTGTTGCCGGCAGGGCAAATTGGACAGCGAGTCCAAGCAAGCGCATGGACGCCCACGTTGCCGCCGTTCCTTCCCGCGCGAAGAAGCGGCCGGGCTTACAGAAGCTCTCCCGCATGTCGGCGATGTCTCCTTCGGAGACCCAGACGATCACCGCCGACGCCGGCTCGATGTGTTCTAACGCCGCAGGAGAAACGGTAAGGCGGACCGTTTCGTCGCTAGCGGATCCGGAGAGGCAATCCGAGCCGTATGGTCGAGTATGCCGGGAAGAATGAGCGAATCGGTCGCGCACCAGGTATAAAGCTCGCGCCCCTCCGCCCGGTAGGAATGCGGCGTCGGATTAAGCGTAAGGGCAAGGCCGACCACGCGGCCTTCGGCGTCCCGTTCTACGCCAAGCCTGTCGAGCAGTGCATCTAGCTCCTCGGTGGATATTCCTGTACGCGGCGAGACTCGGTTTTAGGATGACGCGCCGTGCTTCCATCAGCAGACGAAGAAGGGGAAGTCCCGTTCGCGCAATGATTTAGGTGGACGTCCGGGTCGCTTCCTCCAAACGAGCGAATAGTTCTCGAGAGAGCTCTCTCGAGGCTTCAGGCGTAGCATGTCGGGGGTCTCAGAGACGCGTCCATCTGCCGGACCGCATCCAGCGCGTCCTGAACCCCGAGGATCTCGACGCGTGGGTGATCTTCTTGCCACTGCCTGGCGCTTGTCCTGCGGGCGAAGAATCGGCCGAAGTGGCAGAACGTCCCACGAATGTCGCGTTCGTCCGCCTCTCGCGTCCACGAAACGACCGTCGTGGACGGGCTGACCTCCTCTATCCCTTCCGGCGACACGATCAACGATACCTTTTCGCCCGTCACCGGATCTGAGGATATGACCTGCGCCGTATGGCCAAGCACGTTTGGGAAGAGAAGTGTGTCGGGTGCGCACCAGGTGTAAAACGTCTTTCCGGCAACATGATATTCGTATGCGGTGGGCTCGAGGGTTAGGCCCATACCCGTGATCTCCCCCGCGTCATTCCGCTCGGCACCCCACTGCTGCAGGAGCGAGTCGACCTGATCGGGCGGCATCTCGCTGTGATTTGCGAGCTTTTCCACCGGTACGGGTTGTCCTTCGAGGAGCAAGTGCGTCAGCGGATATATGACGGCTCGGGCGTGCTCTCCGATGGTAGTACTTTCCCGCGACGCGTTTGCGACCGTCTCGCGTGCTAGATCAGAGGTCGATGTGCAAGCCATAACTTCGTTTCTTCAGTTGTTCGCGTGGGAGACGAGCTTTATTCCTCAAAGGCAGCGGTGCGGGGGCTCGACGCACCGGCATCCGAGTCCGGACGCCATTGTCGACGATACGCAATCCCGACAATGGACAAACGTAGACCGAGGCTCGCTCGGTGTTCAAGTAATCCATAGAATGATTTATCGATCCCACGGACGGCGGATCGACAAGTTCCAGAAGTCTCGTCTCAGAGCGGAGCCTGATCCAGTGGCGCCGTGAGATAACCGGATGCAGCCAAGATCCAGTCTTCCGATTTGACGCGTGCGGGATCGTGCGGCTTTCGTCTCGCCACGTCCGATTTCACCGCACGGAACCTGCTCAGGGCGATCCCGTTTCGCATCATACACTATTCAATAGATTTCTTGAACAATGGATCCAGAGCGAAAACGACAGTTCAAAGACGCCATTTACGACCAGTTTGCCCGGATAGGAAAGGCCCTCGCGAACAGGCGGCGCCTCGAACTGCTCGATCTGCTAGCCCAGACCGAGCGGAGCGTCGAGGAGCTCGCCGATGAGGCGGGCACTTCGGTCGCGAACGCCTCGCAGCACTTGCAGATTCTACGGCGTGCCCGCCTCGTCGAGACGCGTCAGGAAGGCACCTATGTCTTCTATCGCCTCGGCGATGAAGGCGTCCTCCTGCTTTGGCAGGCGCTCCGCGGCGTCGGTGAAGCTCGGTTGGCCGAGGTCGAGCGCATCACGAAGGACTACCTGGCACACCGTGATCGGCTTGAGGCCGTGCAAATGGATGAGTTGCAGCGCCGCATGAACAAAGACGGCATAATCGTGCTCGATGTGCGCCCGACCGAGGAATATGAATCGGGCCATATCGCCGGTGCTCGCTCGGTTCCGCACGATGAGATAGAGGCTCGTCTGGATGAGATCCCGGCGGGTTCTGAAGTGGTCGCCTACTGCCGCGGTCCCTACTGCGTCTTTTCGGATGAGGTCGTCGACCGGCTGCGCCAACATGGCCGGCAGGCACTGCGGCTCGCCGGCGGATTCCCGGACTGGGAAGCTGCAGGGTTTCCGGTTGAACACGGTGCGGGGCGCCCCGTCGGCTGACCCAAACAAATATGACCGCGCTCCTTGCCAAAGCCTTGACGACTACATCATGAATGCATCCACCACAAACAAGGACCTGACGATCTCTCTCAGCAGACTCAGACAGATGCTCGAGCATGAAGAGCCGGGCGTCGTGGTTGACGTGCGTCCGAGCACCGAGCGCGAAGAGTGGCACATACCGGGGAGCATACACTTCGACGCATACGACGCGCTCAAACGGAACGACCCCGATGCGCTTGCCGGGCTCGAGTTACCGGATGACGAACCCATCGTGACTGTCTGCGGCGCCGGCAAGACGAGCCTGACCGCCGCGAAGCAGCTACGTAGCCAGGGCAAGCAGGCCTCGAGCCTGGCGGGCGGTATGAAGGCCTGGAGTCTGGCCTTCAATTCCGCCGACGTTTCTCTGGAAGGGACCGCGGCCGACGTCGTGCAGGTACGACGTACCGGAAAAGGATGCCTCTCCTATGCTGTCGTTTCGGATGGTGAGGCGCTAGTTATCGACGCCGCGCTGCCGCCGGACGTGTACGTCGAACTTGCCGAGCGTCGAGGATGGGATATCACGCACGTGGCCGACACCCACGTCCATGCTGATCATCTCTCGAGATCCAGGCCGCTCGCTGAGGCGGCCGGCGCCGAACTCCTGCTGCCAGACCAACAGCGAGCGTCCTTCCCATTTCGTCCGCTCCGCGACGGAGATGTGCTGGTGATAGGACATGCTCGATTGAAGGTCCTCCGGACGCCCGGCCATACCGTCGAGAGCACGAGCTATCTGCTGGATGAATCGGCGCTTTTTAGCGGAGACACGCTCTTCACGGACGGCGTAGGCCGTCCCGATCTGGAAGCGGGCAGACAGGAGGCGTCTGAACGCGCTGCAGCCCTCTACGAGTCGATGCAGCGGCTGCTGGAGGAAATCCCGGCTGAAGCCGTCGTGCTCCCCGGCCATATCAGCCGGCCTGTCCCCTTCGACGGCCGTGCCATTGGCGATTCACTCGGCGCCGTACGCGAGCGGATCGACGCGCTGTCGCTCCCAAAAGATGCGTTCGTAGAGCGAATCCTCAAGCGCATCCCGCCGACACCACCGAATTACGAACGCATCGTCGCTCTAAACGAATCCGGTGCGTCTGCGCCCGACGACGTGCTCGACCTGGAAGCCGGGGCGAATCGATGTGCCGTCTCTTAACACTTTCTCGGGATGAAGCAGACCACGACAGCCGTCCAGCTCGGTTTGCGCGAGAACTGGCGCCAGTTTTCGCTTCTGGTTCTATTACGCGGCGCTCGGCCTCTCGGTCGAGCAGATCGGCTGGCTGGCTGCCCTGTATCCGGCCGTCTGGGGCTCGGGCAGCTGGTGACCGGCGCACTGTCCGACAGGGTCGGGCGCAAGCCGCTCATCGTCTCGGGCATGTGGGCGCAGGCGGTCGGCATCGGATTGATGCTTCTCGGCAGCGGCTTATGGCCGCTCGCTGCGGCGATGGTGCTCCTCGGTCTCGGGACGGCCATGGTGTATCCAACGCTGTTGGCTGCGATCGGCGATGTCGCGCATCCGGCGTGGCGAGGCTCGTCGGTGGGCGTCTACCGGCT
>CAZXHQ010000343.1:0-4751 GCA_964640145.1 uncultured Rhodothermales bacterium
GACGCGACGGAAATCGACGAGCTCCTGTCGCTGCGCATCATGACGCTCACGGATAAGGAGAAGGACGAAATGCGCAGCGTCGACGAATTTGCGCGGCGAATCCTGCAGCGTACGGAGGGGATGACGGCCGACGATCTCCTCGACATGCACGGTACGCTGCGCGAGTGGAGAGAGGCGGCCGAGGGGTCGGCGCCGTCTACCGTCGAGATCGACGGGCGGACGGCGCGTGTCGGCGACCGCGTGCGGCTTCGCCCCCAGCGGCGAGCCGACGCCATGGACTTGTCGCTGGCGGGACGGATCGGCCAGATCGAAGCGATCGAGCAGAATCTGGAGGGCGAGCTGTACCTGGCGATCGTCCTCGACGACGATCCGGGCAAGGACCTGGGCATGATGCGCCAGCCCGGACACCGGTTCTTCTTCACGCCCGAGGAGGTCGAGCTCCTGGAGACGGTGTCATGATGCGGCCGGAAGGCAAGCGCATACTGGTGGCCGGTATCGGCAACGTGTTTCACGGCGACGACGCGTTCGGCGTCGCCGCCGCGCGCGCCCTCGGCGAGCGGGAGCTTCCCGAAGCGGTTCAGGTGGCCGATTTCGGCATCCGGAGCTACGATCTCGCCTTTGCGATCCTGGACGGCTACGACGCCGTCGTGCTGATCGATGCCGCGCCGCGGGGGAAAGAGCCCGGAACGGTGTTCGTGCTCGAGGTCGACCTCGAGAAGACGGGGAACGCCGGTATCGCAGGCGGCCATTCTATGAATCCGCAGACGGTGCTCAGCCTCGTGAAGTCGATGGGTGAATACGCAGGCCGCGTGCTCGTGGTAGGGTGTGAGCCGGCCAGCTTCGAGTCCGACGGCGAGATGATGAACCTGAGTCCGCCCGTGCGGGCGGCCGTCGACGAAGCCGCCGAGCGAACGCAACGGCTCGTCGGAGAGCTGCTGGCGGAGGAGGGCGCGGCGCACGCCTCTGCGGCCGGAGAGCTGCCGGTGGAGGAGGACGCGGCGCACGCCTCTGCGGCCGGAGAGCTGCCGGCGGAGGAGGACGCGGCGCACGCCTCTGCGGCCGGAGGACGGACCGCCGCACACCATGCAAGTCACGGACAGACGGGAGGAGACTGATATGCGGATGTTTTCTAAGCTGGCTCTGGTAGCCGTTCCGATGGCGATGGCCGCCGCGCTTATCGCCGCGACGCTGCCTCAGATGAGGCGGTACCTGCGAATCAAGAAAATGTGAGGAGGTCCTATGTGCCTCGCGATACCGGGACAGATCACCATGCTTGATGAGGACGGTCCGTTTGCCACGGTGGAGGTAACGGGCGTGCGCCGGCGCGTCAACGTCGACCTTCTGGCCGACCAGCCGCTCGAATCGGGCGACTGGGTGCTCATCCACGTGGGGTTTGCGATGAGTAAGATCAGCGCGGACCAGGCCGAGGAGCAGTTGCGGCTGCTGATGATGCTCGGCGAAGATCGAGATGCGATGGAGGAGTGGAACGGATACGAATTCGGCGGCGAGCCATGAGGGATCTGGCGGAGTACGGCTCCTGTACGCTGGCCGAGGACGGCTGCACGACGTGCGGCGACATCGCCGTCCCGGTACGTGTGATTCGTCGAACGGCCGCGGGCACGGCGCTGTGCGAAGATCGCACGGGCCGGCGTGAGGAGATCCCGGTCGCGTTCACGCCGGAGGCCGCGCCGGGCGACGTTCTCCTGGTTCACGCCGGCGTCGCGATCGGCCGGGTCAATACGAAGGAAGAAGCCGAAGCATCCTGATGAACAGCCAGATGAAATACGTCGACGAGTTTCGGGACGGCGAGCTGATCGAACGTGCCGCACGCGAGATCCGGAGGCTGGCCGACCCGGACCGGCACTACAGGTTCATGGAGGTGTGCGGCGGGCATACGCACTCGATCTACCGCTACGGCTTGAAAGACCTCCTGCCGGAGAACGTCGACCTCGTTCACGGCCCCGGGTGTCCGGTTTGCGTGCTGCCGATGGGGCGGATCGACGACGGCCTCGCCATCGCGGAGGAGTCGAGGGCCATCTTCACCGCCTTCGGCGACATGATGCGCGTGCCGGGCTCGCGGGGCTCGCCGCTCGAGCACAAGGCCCGGGGGATGGACGTGCGGATGGTCTACTCGCCGCTCGACGCGCTGAAACTGGCCGAAAGGCATCCGGACAGGGAGGTGTACTTCTTCGCCATCGGCTTCGAGACGACGGCTCCGTCGACGGCGCTGACGATCAAACGTGCCCGTGCGATGGGGATCGATAACTTCAGCGTCTTCTGCAACCACGTCACGATCATCCCGGCCATCAAGGCGATCCTGGAGTCGCCCGACATGCGTCTCGACGCGTTTATCGGCCCGGGACACGTCTCGACGGTGATCGGCTGCCGCCCCTACGAGTTCGTGGCGCGCAACTACGGCAAGCCTATCGTGGTATCGGGCTTCGAGCCGCTGGATCTTCTGCAGTCCATCGTCATGATCCTCCGTCAGCTCGACGAGGGTCGAGCGGAGGTTGAGAATCAGTATGCCCGCGTGGTGCCCTGGGAGGGGAACGTTCCGGCGCTGCGCGCCATGTCGGAGGTGTTCGAGCTGCGTCCCTATTTCGAATGGCGGGGCCTCGGATTCATCTCTCAGTCGGCCCTCAAGCTCACCGCCGGCTATGCGGACCTCGACGCCGAGCAGCGCTTCGACGTGCCGGGGATACGGGTCACCGATCCGAAGGCCGCGCAGTGCGGCGAGGTGTTGAAGGGGGTCCTGAAGCCGGCGCAGTGTAAGCTCTTCGGCCGGGAATGCACGCCCGAGCATCCGATCGGCGCATTGATGGTGTCGTCGGAAGGGGCGTGCGCGGCCCAGTACCAGTACGCGGTCCGCGTCGAGGAGCTGGACGTACTGGAGGAGGCATAACGTGGCCGAACCCTCCGCAAACGGCCGACACGTGCGATTTCGGGACGAGCAGATCGAAATGTCCCACGGAGCCGGCGGCAAGGCGAGCCGGCGGCTCGTCGAAGGGTTGATCGCGCCGCTGCTGGACAATGAAGTGCTGGCCCGGCTCGAAGATTCGGCGGTGATCGACCTGGGCGGCGAGCGGATCGCGCTGACGGCCGATGGCTTCGTCGTCAATCCGATCGAGTTTCCGGGCGGATCACTGGGCGCGCTCGCGGTGCACGGTACGGTGAACGATTTAAGCGTCGCGGGCGCCCGCCCGGCCGCCCTGCTGGCCACCTTGATCGTGGAGGCGGGGCTGCCCACGCAGATACTGCGCGCGCAGGTGGAAGCCATGTCCGCGGCCGCCAGGCGGGCGCAGGTGGCGGTCGTCGGCGGGGACACGAAGGTGGTCGAGCACGGAAAGGCGGACGGGCTGTACGTCACCACGGCGGGCATCGGACTCGTGGATGAGCGAGCGCGCCTCCGCGCCGACCTCGTGGAGGTGGGAGATCAGGTGCTGCTGTCGGGTCCCATTGGCGATCACGGCATCACGATCCTTCTGGCGCGGGGCGAGCTGGACCTGGAGGCGGACCTGCGCTCGGACAGCCGCCCGGTCTGGCCGTTCGTCGACGCGCTCCTCGAGGCGGTGGCAGGCGGACTGCGCTGGATGCGCGACCCGACGCGCGGCGGCGTGGCCTCGGCGCTCAACGAGCTCGCGCGGGAGACGCGGCTCGGGATCACGATCGACGAAGGGTGCATCCCCCTGCGGCGGGAGGTGCGAGGCGCGTGCGAGATTCTCGGTCTCGATCCCCTTCACATCGCGAACGAAGGGCAGATCCTGGCGGTCGTCTCCGGCTCGGAGGCCGAGCGGGCGCTGGAGGCCGTGCGGTCGGTGCCGGGCGGCGAGGACGCCGCCGTGATCGGCGCCGTCACGGACAAGCCGGCGGGCTCCGTGCTGTCGCGCAGCGGGTATGGGGGGACGCGGATTGTGGATATGTTGGTGGGGGATCCGCTCCCCAGAATCTGTTAGCCTTGGGCGGTCCGATAAAATCGCGCAGCTCGGCGTTCCGCGTCGCGCGATCTCGCTGCGACGTACTTCCAGTACGTCTCACTCGCCGCTTGCCGCGCGCCTTGATCTGCACGATTTCTCGAACCGCCGTATGACCTGCGTCTGTCGCGCGCCTTGATCTGCGACATTTCTCGACCCACCCACGGCCATCCTCGCGTACTGCCGCGCGCCTTGATCTGCACGATTTCTCGAACCGACTGCGGCGTTCGTGCCCGTACGCTCACGTGCGGTGATCGGCACCTTTTCTCGACCTGCCATACGGGTTGTTGGCCTGTCGTGCCCCTTGATCCGTGCGACGTACCGGCGTCCATCGAAGCGGCGGTCCCGGCTTGCTTCCGGACGCGCAGGCCGTTTGCGCGTTCCATTCCATAGCGCCCCTCGGCCATGCGGCCCGTCGCAAACGCGCGCATCCTTGGTCGCAATTTCCAGAAACGATTGGCGGCTCCACCGGTTGGATTAGGTCTGGACACGACGTAGACGCGAGAGGGCTCCCATGCGGCTGATTCCCGGCCGGCGGGCGCCCGAGATGAGTTATTCTTTGCGTATGGACGACCGCATCACGATTCGAGGGGCGCGCGAGCACAACCTCCAAAACATCGACCTCGACATCCCTCGTGAGCAGCTCGTCGTCATCACGGGTCTATCCGGTTCGGGCAAGTCGAGTCTCGCCTTCGACACCATCTATGCGGAAGGCCAGCGGCGCTACATGGAAAGCCTGAGCGCGTACGCCCGGCAGTTCCTGGGGATGATGGAGCGGCC
>CAZXHQ010000344.1:0-4725 GCA_964640145.1 uncultured Rhodothermales bacterium
CCGTTATTACGTCAAGGTAAGCTTCGTGGGGTACGTTACCGCGACCGTGTCGGACGTGGAGCTGGCGCCGGGCAGCATGCGGGCCGATCTCGGCGAGATAGCGCTCGCGCCGGACACCCAGCAGCTGGATGAGGTCCTCGTGGAGGGTGAGCGTGACTTCATGGAGATCGGCATCGACAAGACCGTTTACAATACGAGGGATCAGCTCGTCACGGTCGGCGGCAGCGCGAGCGACGTGCTCCAGGAGATTCCGTCCGTCGAGGTCGACATCGACGGTAACATCAGTCTCCGCGGCAATCAGAACGTGGCCGTGCTCCTCAACGGGCGGCCTACCTCGATGACGGGCGAGGCTCTCACCAGCTTCCTCCAGGGGCTGCCCGCCAACGCGGTCGAGCGCGTCGAAGTCATCCCGAATCCTTCGGCGAAATATGAGCCCGACGGCATGTCGGGTATCCTGAACATCGTGCTCCGGAGGGATCAGGATCGCGGCCTCGGCGGCAGCGTGGCGGTAGGCGCCGGCTCGCAGGGCACGTACAATGCCTCCGGGTCTCTCAATTTTCAAAAAGGCAGGTTCTCGACATTCGCCAATTACGGCTTTCGCCACAGTGAGCGGAATTTCGCGGGGGAGTGGCTTCGTGAAAACCGGGCCGTCGATCCGACGTCGATCGTCGACCAGGACGACGACGGCGCGCGAGGGGGCGACTCACACAACCTGAACGCCAGCTTCGACTACAACCTCAGCGACGAGAACACGCTGTCGTTCGCGACGGTCTTCAGCGTGCGCGGGGGCGACCAGGACGGATTGAATGCCTTCCGCGTGCTGAACGAGGACCGCGACCTTCTGAGCCGGTACAGCCGCTCCACGCTCGGCGATCGGTCGGACCTCAACCAGGACTACCGCCTCTCCTTCTCGAGGATTATCGACGCCGGGAGCCATGAGCTCAAGGCCGAGCTTCGGTACGAGGTCGAAGATGAGGACAGCGAGCGCACGTACACGCAGCAGGACCAGATGCTGGACGGCACGCCGGCCAACGACACGCCGCTGCGTCAACGGACCGTCCAGGAAGAGCTCGGCGGCGATGCGGCTTTTCAGATCGACTACGTGCGGCCCCTCGGCTCAGGCCGGGTAGAGGCGGGCTACAAGGGAACGCTCCAGAACCTCGACAGCCGGTTCGTTTCGCAGACCTTCGACCACGGGCTCGAGGCGTTCGCCGTCGATCAGGCGCTGACGAACACGTTCGACTACCAGGAGAATCTCCACGCCGCCTACGGCATCGTGCAGCAGGAAGTCGGCCGTTTCGGGGCTCAGGTGGGCGTCCGCTTAGAGCAGGCGCTCACGACGTTCGACCTCACCACGACGAGCGAGGAGTTCCGGAACGACTATTTCAGCATCTTTCCGAGCGCCTTCGCCACCTATCAGCTCCAGGAGTCCAATACCGGGCGCAAGCAGCTCAAGGTGAGCTACAGCAAGCGGGTCAACCGCCCGAATACGTGGCAGCTGAATCCCTTCGACGACCTGCAGAATCCGCTGTCGCGCCGCGTGGGGAATCCGTACCTGAATCCCGAGTACGTCCACTCCATGGAGGCCAGCTACATCCAGTTCAGCGGACCCGCATCCCTGACGCTCACGCCGTACTATCGGAAGACCGTCAATGAGATTCGCTGGCACGAGGTCCTGGACGACGAGGGCGTCTCGATCGTCACGTTCGAGAATTTCGCCTCGAGCGACTCATGGGGCGCCGAGGCCATCGGCACGCTGCGGCTCTCACGCTGGTTGAATGCGCACGGTAGCTTCAACGCGTTCAAGATGCGGACGGACGGCTCGAACGTGGAGAGTGATCTCGGCAACGATGCATGGGGCTGGTCCGCCCGTGCCAACACGACGATCAACGTGCAGCAGGGGCTGGCCCTCCAGCTCTCCTATTTCTACCGGGCGCCGATGGACATCGAGAACGGCCGGATGGGCTCCTTCTCGATGATGAACATGGGCGTGCGCCAGCAGCTGCTCGGCGACCGCGCCAGCCTCAGCCTTCAGGTGCGCGATCCGTTCGACACCATGGGCTTCAACATGATGCGGGAGACCGACCGGTTCTACCAGGAGTCGGTTCGCAGCTTCAACGCCCGCCAGGTCAACCTCACCTTCACCTACAACTTCGGGAAGCAGGATCAAGACCGGAATCGCCGCCGAGGCGATCAGGGCGGCGGGGAGATGGACGAGGACATGCGGGAAGTGCAGATGTAGGTCGGCGTCCTGCGGAATCGTCCGCGCGGCCGGCGTCAAAACCGGGCGCCGCGGGCGGTTTCGCGAACCGACCTGACGGCGCCGCGCGGATTCCGTCTCCGCTCGATCGGTTCCTGAGCAGATGTCATGGCTGTGTCTTAATCTGTAGAAGATCGAGACGCAATTTACTGGGTGGAGCCATGGAAAAGCGGAATCTGAACCGGAGACAGTTCCTCGCGACCACGTCGGCGGCAGCAGCCGGGACGCTGCTGGCCAAACCCGGGCACGCACAAAACCCCGTCTGGAGGTCGCAGAACCTCCGCGTTGCCCTCGTAGGAACCGGCGTGCGCGGCATCAGCATGTGGGGCCGCTCGCTCGTTCGAGACTACAGCGACGTGCTCGAATTCGTCGGCCTCTGCGATATCAACCCGGGCCGCCTGGAGTACGGCCGCGAGTACATCGGCACGGACTGTCCGACCTACCTCGATTTCGATCGGATGATGGACGAGGTGAATCCCGACATGCTGGTCGTCACGACCGTCGACGCGACGCATCATGAGTTCATCATCAAGGGCCTCGAGAGGGGGGTCACGGTCGTCACGGAGAAACCCATGACGACGGACGAGAAGAAGACGCAGGCCATTCTCGATGCCGAACGGGCCTCCGACGCCAACGTGATCGTCACCTTCAACTATCGATACTCGCCCCACCGGGCCCGCATGAAAGAGCTTCTCATGGAGGAGCGGGTCGGCAAGATCACGTCCGTCGATTTCCACTGGTATCTCGACACGAACCACGGGGCCTCCTACTTCCGGCGCTGGCACGGCGAGCGCAACCACGGCGGGACGCTGCTCGTGCACAAATCCACCCACCATTTCGACCTGGTCAACTGGTGGCTGGATTCCGAGCCGGCGACCGTGTACGCACAGGGCGACCTCGATTTTTACGGGCACAACAACCCCTTCCGGTTCACGAACTGCCGGGACTGCCCCCACCAGGAGAAATGTGATTTCTACTGGGACGTCACCCGGAACGAGCACTACATGAAGCTCTATGTGGCGAACGAGCAGCACGACGGCTACCACCGCGACGACTGCGTCTGGCGCCACGAGATCGACATCTACGACAAAATGGGCGTGCAGGCTCGCTATGCGAACGGGGTGCAGCTCACCTATTCGCTGACCACCTATTCGCCGTACGAGGGCTATCGGATCGCCTTCAACGGGACGAAGGGCCGGATGGAGGCGTGGATCAAGGAGCGCCAGCCGTGGGAGGCGGAGGACTACGACGAGATCCGCGTCACGGACAACTTCGGCGAGACGGACCTGATCCAGATCCCGCACGCCGGAGGCGGCCACGGCGGCGGCGACGCGCGCTTGAAGGATCGCATCTTCCGCGACCCGGATGCACCGGATCCGCTTCACCAGGCGGCCGGCTCGCGCGACGGCGCCATGTCGGTTCTTCTCGGGGTCGCCGCGCGGGAGAGCATCGAATCCGGCGCGCCGATCGAGGTTGCCCATCTGACGGATCTCGTGCCGCAGGCCGTACGGCCGCGGGCGTGAGGTCCCGGACTACGCCCAATCGACGCTGCGGGCCGACGTAGCTCCTACAGGATGCGCTCGCGCCCGAGCACGGCGTCCACGCTGATAGCGGCAAGCTGCGGCAGCGCCTGCGGCCCGAGCGAGTCGCCGGAGCGCTTCACGTCGTGGCGTCGGTACGAAGTGCCCGACGGCTCCCGACACACGTGGATCTCCTCCGCGCGAAGATCGACGATCCAGACCTCGGGAATGCCCGCTTCCGCGTAAACGGGAAGTTTTACGTCCCGGTCGTAGCGGAGCGACGTGACGGCAATCTCAACGGCCAGGTAGATGTCGTCGCGGTCGATACCACGTTGCAGCCCTGCCTCTGGCTTCACGAGCGCCAGGTCCGGTTCGGGACGGTCGAGCTCGGAAACGCGAATGCCGCTCCGAATGCTGGCAACCGCAAAAGGATGTTCCGCGCGATGCAGCTCTCGCCCGAACAGGAAGTTGAGCCGATTGACGGCAGTCAGGTGTTCGTTCGATTGAGGTGCCATCCTTATGATTTCGCCGCGAAGCAACTCGAGCCGCTCCTCATCCGGAAAGACCCCGGCCTCCGCCATCGCCTCAAACTCCTCGGCCGTGATCAGACGTTTTTCGACGATCGCTTCCATGCAGATACCTCGCGAAACGGACGTTACCTGACGATACGAAACCGCGTGCGGCGAAGTTCTTGAAGGCCTCCACTCGGAGACCTCCGATTCGCCCGCGATCACACGACGAATGCGATCAGCGATCGGCTCCGGTTCGCCGGGCAGGATCTGCGCCCATAGATAGCGATTCAGACCGGGGTTGTATTCGGATCAAGGGCGCGCTCGGAATCCCGCATGGGAGTGGCGCTCTCGAAATCCGCAACGGGTAGGCGGCGGATCGACGGTGAACACGCATGACCTCATACCCCGCTGAATGCTGAGAATCCGCCGTCGA
>CAZXHQ010000345.1:0-4721 GCA_964640145.1 uncultured Rhodothermales bacterium
TCCATCTCGGGAGGCTCCGACTGCTCTGCCATCAACGTATCGAGGCTTCCTGCTAGAGTAACACTTTAAGTGAATATACACATCGGCCGCAGAAGTTCAGCGGTGCAGTGATTTTGGGTCGCGCTTCGTCGTCTTCTAACGATCGAGGCCGCATCGCCTGGTGCGGGTGCGCGACCCCAACGCCGTGGCGTGCGGGGCTTGCTTTTTTACGGTTCGCCGGCGACCTGCGCGCTGCTGCAGATCTGTCCGCACTGGACATCAGCGGCGTCGGCGCCGGCTCGATTCTGGGCGACAAGGTGGCGAACATGAGCATTGCGAACGTCGCCGCGATGAGCCTCGAGAAATGCCTCGATGTGTCCCTGGAAGACGCGCCGCCCGACGGGACGGAACGCCTCAAAAGACAGGCCAGAGATGTATGGGGCCACGCAATGCGTGTGCAGACGTTGAGCGGCGCGTGGAGGGCGAAGGAGTAGCTGGTGTGACGTGACTTGCGTCAGCTCATCGCGGAACTGAACGCCTCCACGATCTACCGGATGGATAATTTTTCAGCCGCAGGTTCCGGCGATGGCTGCTCGACCGCGCCTTTCCGGGGACCGAGCGACTTGAATGAAGGGGCTAGCTCCTGGCCCGGTGCCCTGCGGCGTCCGGCATCTTCTCTTCCATAACCGTATCGTTAAAGGGTCGCCAACGCCGCCCCGTGACCTCTTCGAGAACGCCAAGCCATGAACAAGCGAACGTTTCTGAAAACCTCGGCCGCCGTCCTCGCGGGAGGTCTGATCTCTCCGTTGGTGTCCTGCCGGTCGGAAGAAGTCGCCGCAGCCCGAACGAACTGGGCTGGAAATCTGACCTACGGCACGGACCGATTGCATCTGCCCCGATCCGTCGCGGAAGTGCAGGAGATCGTTCGGAACAGCGCCAACATCCGGCCACTGGGCTCACGGCACTGCTTTAATGGGATTGCCGACAGTACGGAGAGTCAGATCTCGCTTCAACATTTGAACCAGGTGCATGCGCTCAATGCAGCGTCGAGCAGCGTCACGGTGGAGTCCGGCATGTTATATGGGGATCTGAGCGCGTATCTCCACGCGGAAGGCTTTGCGCTGCATAATCTGGCCTCATTGCCTCATATCTCCGTCGCCGGCTCATGCGCCACGGCGACGCACGGATCCGGGGTGGCAAACGGCAACCTGGCAACGGCGGTGTCCGCGATCGAGTTCGTCGACGCCGAGGGCAACCTGCACACGCTTTCTCGGGCCCGTGACGGAGACCTGTTTGCAGGGGCCGTGGTAGGCGTTGGTGCACTCGGCGTCGTCACCAGGCTCACGCTCGACGTCGAGCCCGCCTTCGACATGGTTCAGCACGTGTACTTGAACCTGCCGCGAGCAGTCCTGGATGATCATTTCGACGAGATCATGTCGAGCGGTTACAGCGTCAGCCTCTTTACGGACTATCAGTCCGACACGGTCAACCAGGTCTGGATCAAGCGGAAGCTCGCCGGCGACTCGGTCGAGGCGGAACCGGATTTCTACGGGGCGCAGCCTGCATCGCGAAACGTGCACCCAATCATCGAACTCTCGGCCGAGAATTGCACCGAGCAGATGGGCGTCCCCGGAGCCTGGCACGAACGTTTGCCGCATTTTCGGATGGACTTTACCCCGAGCAGCGGTACAGAGCTGCAGGCCGAATACTTCGTGCCCCGCAGTGCCGCAAGCGAGGTTGTGCGGATCCTCTACGACATGGGCGATCGTTTGCGCCCGCTACTTATGATTTCAGAGATTCGAACCATCGACGCAGACGACCTCTGGATGAGCACGTGCTACGATCGGGCGAGCGTCGCTTTCCATTTCACCTGTGAGCAGGATTGGGGCTCCTTGCGACAGCTCCTTCCGATCATCGAAGAAGCCCTCGAGCCATATGAGGTGCGTCCGCACTGGGGCAAGATGTTCACGATGTCTCCGCGCCTGCTGCAGTCGCGCTACGAACGCCTGGCTGAATTCCAGGAACTGGTCCGGCAATACGATCCCGACCGCAAATTCCGAAATGCATTCCTGGACGAGTATGTATTTCGTGGCTGACAGGGCCGTCTGCGGCGACACGTAACGGCGTGGACTGCTGTGAAGTGCTTTTTCCTCCGCAAACGGACCCCGCGTGCCGGTGTTCGGCACCCGCCCCTATTCCCGCAGCGCTGCGCCGTGGTCCTGCTCGAGGGCCTCAACGATCGCTCCCACGCGATCGTCGACTTCGTCGTCGGTCAGCGTCCGGTCGGCCGCGAAGCGCAGGGCGAAGGCGAGGCTCTTCCGACCCGGATCTATGCGCTCGCCTTCGTACAGATCGAACAGGTCCACCTGCTGCAGCAGCTCGCCGCCGGCACGGCGTATGGTCCGCATCAGGGGTCCGGCCTCCCGGGACCGGTCCACGATCACCGCGATGTCTCGGTGGACGGCCGGATAGCGGCTGACGGTGCGGTACGTCCGGTCGAGGTGCGGGGCGCCGAGCGCGACCACCGTCGCCCAGTCGAGCTCGGCGAAATAGACGGGCTCCTCGAGATCGAAACGGCCGGCGACGTCGTCGGCCAGGCGCGCGACGAGCCCGAGCCGCGTCACGCCGGACGTCACCTCGAGGTGATGTCGCGTCAGATCCGTGGCCTGATAGGCGGGCTCCATCCGTACGTCCGGCACGCGGAGGCTCTCCAGAAGCGACGTGACGACGCCCTTTACGTCGAAGACGTCGATCGATCGCTCCCGGGCATCCCAGCCGGCCGACGCGGCGATGCCCGAGGCGGTGAGGATGAAGGACTCGTGCTCAGCATAGCCCTCCACGATCGTATCGCTGCGATTGGACCGGTGGAAAACGTGTCCGAATTCGAAGAAGCGAAGCAGGCGCTGGCCGTGCTTGCGGTTGTAGCTCGTTACCTGGAGGACCCCCGGGAGGAGGCTCGGCCGCAGCGCCGCCATCTCGCGCGAGATCGGATTCAGCGTCTCGACGACCTTGCCGCGGACGGACGCTCCGGTCAGGACGGCCCGGTTGAACCGCTCGGCGGTCTCCGTCCGCTGCATGCTGTTCGTATAGACCTCCCGGTAGCCGGTGCTGCTGAGAAACGCACGCGCCGTCCGGCGCATGGCGTCTTCGGGAAGCTCGCGCGGGGCCGTGCTCGGCACCGTCGAACGGGCGGGCTCGGGAATGTTGTCGTAGCCGAAGAGGCGGACCACCTCCTCGATCACGTCCACCTCCCGCTCGA
Organism: uncultured Rhodothermales bacterium; assembly: GCA_964640145.1. Lineage (GTDB taxonomy): Bacteria > Bacteroidota > Rhodothermia > Rhodothermales > VXPQ01 > CAZXHQ01. The sequence goes on from CAZXHQ010000345.1 coordinate 3,239, forward strand.
CGTCCGGCCGGAACGTCGGTACGGTACACCGCAGCACGGGAGCGTCGGCGCCGTGATCCTCCTCGACCGCGAAGCCGATGCTCCGGAGCAGCGCGGCCGCCCGCCTTACCGGTACGTGCACGCCGAGGAGCCCGTCGATCCGGCCCGACCGCACCTCGATCTCGGTACGTTCGAGCGGGACGGGCCGGGCATCCACCATGCCGGGTACGACCGTGCCGTCGCCCAGCTCGGCGATGAGCGCGGCCGCGCGCGCGGCCGCGCACACCTGCCCGTCCGCGTCGACGCCGCGCTCGAACCGGTAGGAGGCGTCGGTCTGCACGCCGATCGCCTTCGCAGCCCGGCGGATCGTAGACGGATCGAAGAAGGCGCTCTCGATCAGCACGTCCTTCGTCGCGCCGGTGACCTCCGAGTTCTCGCCGCCCATCACCCCGGCGATGGCCACGTCGCGCCCGCCATCGGCGATCATCAGCGTACCCTCCGGCAGCGTGCGCTCCTTGCCGTCGAGCGTGGCGAACGTGGTTTCGCGCTCGGTCAGATGCACACGGATGCGGCTGCCCTGGAGCTCGTCTAGGTCGAAGGCATGCAGGGGCTGGCCGCCTTCGTGGAGCACGTAGTTGGTCACGTCGACCACGTTGTTTCGCGGTCGCAGGCCGATCCTCGTGAGGCGGGCCTTGAGCCAGGCCGGCGACTCCTTCACCGTCACGCCGCGCACGATCATGGCGACGTATCGCGGGCAGGCTTCGGGGGCCTCGATGTCCACGGTGATCCGGCGAGCCGCCTCGCCGCCTTGGCGCGGGAGGCGCGGCTGGGGGAGGGTGAGCGGCGTACCGGTCAGGGCCGCCGCGTCGCGCGCTACGCCGATGTGGCTGGCCGCGTCGGGCCTGTTCGGCGTGATGCTGACGTCCAGCACGGCGTCCGCAGGCTCGAAGCCGGCCTCCGCCAGGTAGTGGGCAAGCGGCCGGCCGACGTCGACGTCGTCCCGCAGAACCATGATGCCGCCGCCCTCTTCGGAGAGCCCGAGCTCGTCTTCGGAGCAGATCATACCCTCCGAGATTTCGCCCCGGATCTCGGCGGTCTCGATGGTCACCGGCGTGCGCTCCTCGGGCTCGTCGCGGCTCGGAAGCAGGAGCGTCGTGCCGGCGGTGGCGACCGGGACGAGCTGTCCGGCCGCGACGTTCGGTGCGCCGCAGGCGATCTGTATGGGCTCTCCGTCTCCGAGGTCCACGTCGCAGAGCGTCAGCCGATCGGCGTCGGGATGCGGCCGCACCTCCAGCACGCGCCCCACTACCACGCCTTCCAGCGACGAGCCGACGCGGTCGACCCCCTCGACCTCGAGGCCGCCCATCGTCAAGACATCCGCCAGCTGCTCGGGCGAAGCCTCCACCGGAGCGTACTCGCGGAGCCAGTTATAGGAGACTTTCATTTCTTACGGTTGAAGGTTGAAGGTTGAAGGTTGAAGGTTGAAGGTTGAAGGTTGAAGGTT
>CAZXHQ010000346.1:0-4687 GCA_964640145.1 uncultured Rhodothermales bacterium
GCAGTCCGACACGGTGGTGCCGGTGCCGAGCCAGCTCGAAGTGATGCTGGAAGAACAAGCCCCCAAGTGCTCTTAGCGACCTTTCTTCAGGCTCGATGATGAAAACCCTGTTCAGCGTAATCCGGCCGGCCTTAGCGGCGATGACGCCTCCACACGTTCCGGTGAATGGCGCGCGGCGACTGCGCGCGGCGGTCCTGTCGATCCTTCTGCTTTCGGCGTGCTCACCCGACGAGCGCGCCGATGCACCGTCCGACCGCCCGCCGAACATCGTCGTGGTGCTGGCCGACGATCTGGGATGGGGCGACCTGAGCGCGTACGGCAGCCTGGAGAACCAGACCCCGAGCCTCGACCGGATCGCCGACGAAGGGCTCACCTTCACCAGCTTCTACGCGGCATCGGCCGTCTGCTCGCCCTCGCGTGCGAGCCTGCTCACGGGGCGCTTCCCCGTGCGGGCGGGCGTGTACAGCTGGATCCACGACTCGCACGACATGCACCTTCGGGTCGAGGAGCTGACCATCGCCGAGTGGCTCAGCCGGGCCGGCTACGACGCGGCGCACGTGGGGAAGTGGCACCTCGGCTACGATCTGGCCGAGGGAAGTGGTGACGGCCCCGATCCGGGCGACCACGGCTTCGACCACTGGCTGGCCACGGGCAACAACGCGTCGCCCTCTCACCACAACCCGACGAACTTCGTGCGCAACGGCGTCGAGCTCGGCGAGGTCGAGGGCTATTCCAGTCACATCGTCGTCGACGAGGCTGTCGCGTGGCTGGAGGGGCGGCAGGATTCGGACGCGCCCTTTTTCCTGAACGTCTGGTTCCACGAGCCGCACCAGCGGGTCGCCGCCCCGGAGGAGCTCGTGGAACGCCACCAGGACACCTCCCTGCCGGCCTACTACGGCAGCGTCGAGAACATGGACCTCGCCGTGGGGCGTCTGCGAGCGCACCTCGACCGGCTCGGCCTTTGGGAGGAGACGCTCTTCGTGTTCCTGTCGGACAACGGGAGCTACATGGAGGGGAGCAACGGCGAGCTCCGGGGCCGCAAGACGCAGCTCTGGGAAGGGGGCATCCGGGTGCCGGGCTTCGTCCACTGGGCCGGCCGCATCGCCCCCGGCCAGGAGACGGACGTGCCCGCCGGTATCGTGGATGTCTTCCCGACGCTGGCCGAGGCGGCGGGCCTCCCGCTCCCCGACGACCGCACCCTTGACGGCGTGAGCCTGCTGCCCCTCTTCGATGGCGGCGACGTCGAGCGGACCAAGCCGCTGTACTGGTACTACGGGCCCTCTCGGCCCGTCGCCGCCATCCGGGACGGAGACTGGAGCCTCATCGCCGATCCGGAGCTCGACCTGCCGACGGAGAACATGTTCCAGGAGGAGCACATCGGAATGATGAAGGCTACGGAGCTGACGAACTTCCGCCTCTTCAACCTGCGGACGGATCCCGGCCAGACGGTGGACCTCTCCGACCGGGAGCCTGAGCGCCTGGCGTCGATGAGGGAGACGATGGTCGAGCTGCACCGGGAGGTGATGGACGAGGCCTACGACTGGCGCGTCCACGGGCCCTGAAACGACTCCCGCTATTCACACAGGCAGGCAAGGCTTACCTGCCCATCGGCACAGCCGCCTTCCGCATCCGAGAAGGCGCAGTACGTGCGGAGAAAGATGATGTCGACCTCGCGGCGCACGACTCGCCGGATGCCGTCGAGTCGGATGATCCCCTCGAAGTGCTGCGAATCGATCGGCTTACGGAAGGAGCTTGAAAGCTTTACGATCAGCATGTTTGGGAGCTGGGCACGAACGTACCAGTCCATATCCATACCCGCCGCATGATCGAGCCGGCCGCCCCGGATGCATTCCGCGAAGAAGACGTATGCAAGCTGATTGTAGCACATGTTGAATTCGACGGCGTTGAAGTGCCCCGTATCACGGATATAGCACGAGCGGTCGATGGCAAAGGTGCCGTGTGCCTGCAGGTTTTGAGCGTCTTGGCCGGAGACTTCGATCTTCGCCGACGTAAGATACCGGCAGCCTTCGCGGTACGGCGCCAGCACTTTAACGAGAAAGCTCTCCTCCACCTCGATGGTGGCCCTCGTATTGTGGAGCGTCTCCATGACCCTGCTACCTCCGCTGTTCCTCAGCATTCGACCGCTCGTAGAGCGGAATCCGGTCGTCGACGGTGATTCGAAACATCGTGCTGTACTGGTTGGACGCCATCGCTTCCCCTGCCCGATGGAGCACCGATCGGTTGTCCCAAACGGCGATGTCGCCGTGCTCCCAGAGATGTCGATGAACGAACGCGTCGCGCTCGCAAAAGTCGAAAAGACGGGACAGGATCGTCTCGCTCTCTTCGAACGGAAGGCCCTCTATGCGGGTCGTGAATCCGCGGTTGACATACAGAATCTCCTCTCCGGTCACCGGGTGGACGGTTACGACTGGATGCGAAACGGGCGGCACCATTCGTTCGATCGCTTCCAGAAGCTCGTGCAGGGAGTAGCCGGCGTCCTCGGTGCGCACCCTGTAGCGCCACTTTCCATCGTGAAGCGCCGACTTGCCGGCAATGCTCCGCTTCAACTCTTCCGGCAAGGCGTCGAAGGTGTCGCTCATGTCGATGAAGCACGTAGTGCGGGCCTGCGAGTCCGGGAGACGCTGCGGATAAAGCATCGTAAGAGGATAGGGGTTCGATAGGTATGCCCCGTCAGCGTGCCAGTAATCGCCCGCTCGTGCGACGCCGAGCTTGTTGCCTCCGGTCGCGTCTTCGCCTTCATTGGAGGAAACAAAGATCTCGGGATGCTCCGGATGTCGGTAGTGCTCCTGGAGATAGACGATCGGCTCGCCAAGGCGGCGGGCGAACGTCACGTACTCGGCAGGCGACAGCGTCTGATTCTTGAAAATGAGGAGCCGGCATGCGTAGAGAAGCATTTTAAATCCGGTGACGTCAGACGACTCCATCGCGCGTACGTCGAAGTCGTAGACGGTGTATCCGAATGTCTCGACGAGTTCAGTCATGAGCTCCCTCCATGTATGGGGCGGTCAAAGAGGCATTACGTTTATAAGTCGCGACCATATACCCGATGGCGTACATGCCACGAAACGCCTAGCGCATTCATGTCGCGCATGCTCATCAAGGTGTGTTCGCTGACCTGCACGACATGTCCGCGGTGGTATCCGAAACGGCGGAGCTCGTCCTCGAGGGAGACGTACAGAGCGGCATTGGCTCCGCGGCCCTGATACGCGGGAAGGAGGCCCACGGCGCTGATGTCCACGCATTTCGTTCGACGTCGACCCCGCATGAGGTGAAGAAACCCGACGGGCCACAGCCGCCCGCCCGTCCGCTGCAGCGCACGCGATAAATCCGGGTAGCAGACGATGAATCCGGCAGGCTCGTCGTCTTTGAGCACGATTTTGATGAGATGCGGATACGTGACCGACAGGACGCGATCTGCCATGTACGCCATTTCGTGCTCGGTCATGGGGTAGAAACCCGGGACGACCGCGAGCGCGTCGTTGTAAATCCGCCGAATGGACGGCAGCCACGGCTCAATCTCATTCCTCCTTTTGAAGTGCAGGAGCCCGTACGTCCCTCGCGACCGGATGCGCTCGGCTACTCGCCGATAGCGATCCGGAATTCGGAACCGTTCGTTCAGCAGTCCACTGTAATAGTCCGTCTCCTTCTCGAAGCCGAGTTCCCGAAGGAGGGCGTCGTAGTATCTCGCGTTGTAGGCCATACCTGCATTCGCCCTGACGCCGAACCCGTCCACCAGAAGACCCTTACCGTCGAGAGGGAGGAAGCCGCGGGGCCCGCTGATTCGCGTGAGTCCTCTCGAGCGAGCCCATGCAAACCCGGCTTCCAATACCGCACGCGATGCCTCACGATCATCGACGGCGTCGAAGAAATAGAAGAACGCTTCCTTTCGATCGTGGTAGCGGTTGAAGTGGACGTGGTCGAGCACGGCCACGCGCGCGGCTGCTCCCTCGGAATTCTCGGCGATGAAGAAGGCGGCCGACGAATGCCGGTAGAACGGGTGCCGCTTCGTGTCAAATGCGGCGTCCACGTCGCGATGCAGGGTCGGCACCCATCTCGTGTCGCCTCGATACAAGCGAAGCGGCATCTCGGCGAAGACTCGGCGGTCGCTCTTCGATGATGGATCTAGCTGTCGCGTACGCATCGATGAAGTGCCTGTTGTACGTCCAAATGCCTGACGGGCCGCGCATCGCAACGGCAGCGGGTACGGGATTCTGAAGTCGGGCCGCTCGACGACGGCATGCCCTGCTGTCGCTGGATTGCCTGCGAGCCTGTCGTCAGTGTAGACGGAGCGGACGCCGTGGACAACTACCCGTTCGGGTGGTTTTTGCGGTCGGAACGTCATGCCGACGATTCATCCGGGACCGGCGGCTCCGCGGAGGCGCCGGCGCGTCTACCGGCGGTCCCGCTTCATGGCTTTCGCCACGGCTTCCGCGCGGGAGTGGACGTGCAGCTTCAGGTAGATCTGCTTGATGTGATACGCGACCGTATTTCCACTGATGAACAGGTCCGCCGCGATCTGACGATTCGTCTGGCCTTCGATCAGGTGCTGGAGCACCTCATTCTCGCGCTGCGTCAGGCCTTCCTCGGATACGTCCGGCCGCCGGAAGAAGTGAACCACTCTTCGTGCCACGCTTGCCGTCATGGGTGCGCCTCCCATGTGAACGTC
>CAZXHQ010000347.1:0-4672 GCA_964640145.1 uncultured Rhodothermales bacterium
GAGCGGACGTACGGTCCGCTCGAAGAACGACCGGCTTACGTCACCGGCGTGTGGTGGACGGGCGACGAAGATATGGACTGGATCGCCGAGTTCAACGACACCGGGGCCGACGGCATCTTCGCGGACGACGACAATCCGCCCGATACGGGCGAGGGCGACGGAATGCCCACGGCCGGCGAGCCGAACTTCGACCGGACCGACATCAACGAGTCCGACATGATCGGACTGACCGGTTTCAAGATGAACCGCATTCGCGCCGGGGCCGGCGCCCCGAGCTCGGAGACGGACAACATCGTCTTCTTCATGAACGAGCGCGAATGGCCGCAACGGCTCTACCAGCGGTTCACCAGCGACGATCCGAACGCCCGCTTTGACCGGCCGATCGTAGAGAACTACAACATCGGGTTCCTCTTCGCCTCCGGACCGTTTCCTCTGGATGCCGGGCGCAGGGAGCGATTCAGCCTCGCTCTCGCCTTCGGAAACGACCTCACCGATCTGGAGAATTCCGTAGAAACCGTCCAGTCCATCTACAACGCGAACTATCAGTTCGCCACACCTCCTCCGCTTCCCACCCTTCAGGCCGAGGCGGGTGACGGGTACGTGCGGCTTACCTGGGATAACGCCGCTGAAAAGGGGATCGACCCGGTCACGAACCGCAACGACTTCGAGGGCTACCGCATCTACCGATCCACCGATCCCAATTTTCTGGATGCTCAGGTGATCACGAACGCACGGGGGACGGGGCCCTTCGGAAATGGACGTCCCATCGCCCAGTTCGACCTGGTCAACGACGTCCGGGGCTACTCCAATCTTCAGGTGCAGGGCACGGCGTACTGGCTCGGCGAGGACACGGGCACCACCCATAGCTACACGGATACGGACGTGACGAACGGCCAGACCTACTACTACGCCGTCACGGCCTACGACCGGGGCTCGGAGGAATTCAATTTCTTTCCCTCCGAGAACGCCATCACCATTTCTCGAACACCTCGCGGCGGGACCATCCTCCCAAGAAACACGGTGCAGGTGCGGCCGAACCCGCCCGTGCCGGGCTACGTCGGCGCGATGATAGACCCGGCGTCGGTCGAGCAGGTCTCCGGAGACGGCAGCGGCACGTTCGACGTGGCCGTGCTGAACAGCGCGCTCGTGCCGGACGGACACACCTTCCGCGTGGAGTTCCAGGGGCTGAGAGACAGCGTGCGGGCCCTCACGTACCGTATGGTCGACGAGGTGACCGGCGAGGTGCTCTTCGACACCGGACGGGATCTGGACGGCGTCGGGCGCGGCCCGGTCGCAGCAGGACTTCAGCCGGTGATCTCGACCCCGCGAACGGTCGGGGTCGACAGTGCACGGACGGCGTGGACGCAGGGAAGCGATTCCGACGTGGCCTTTCGCACCAGCTATTCGCAGTCGTTGCCGATCAACCTCGTCCGCCCTGGCTTCCCCGAAAACATTCGCATTACCTTCGCCGATCAGCCGCTCGATACGTCGCTGTCGGCCATCGGCACCCCGGCTCAGCCGGCCAACTTCAAGATCGTGACGGAAGAAACCGGCATGCAGCTCGACTTCCGCTACCGCGACGTCGACGACAACCAGACCATCAATGCCGCCGGGGAGTTTATCGAGGTGCTCGCGCCGGAGGCGGAAGGATCGAACCGCCAGGTGCCTGTCTGGCGCTTTCTGGCCGACACGACGGGCAGGGGTGCGTTCTCGAATCCGCCCGGCGACGGCGACGAATACCTGCTCGCTCTGAACAAGCCGTTCGGGCCGGACGACGCGTTCGTCTTCCGGGCCACCGGCGCATTCGTCGACCGGTCGCAGGCCGAGTCGGCGTTTGCGGAGGAGAAGCCGTACGTGGTGCCGAACCCCTACGTGGCTGCGGCCGAGTTCGAACCGGAGCGCTTTGCCGTTTCCGGCCGGGGCGTACGGCGTCTCGAGTTTCGAGCCATTCCCGCAGACGCCTCGATTCGCATTTACACGGTTCGCGGCGAGCTCGTCGAGACCCTACGCCACGACGGATCGACCAAGGGGATGGTCCCCTGGAACCTGCGTTCGAAGGACAACCTCGAGGTAGCGCCCGGACTGTACATCTTTCAGGTGGAATCCGAGGTGGGCGAGCACGTGGGGAAGTTCGCCATCATAAAATGAGGCATGCTACGGGTTTCAGGAGCGGCAATGCTTGAGATGGAGCCATGAGAAAACGTACGGCTTTTGCGGTAATGATCGCCGTGGCGGCGGTCGTGTGCGGCCCCGCTTCGGCCCAGTCGAAGACGGGGACGACGGTCGGGCAGTTCTTGCTGATCGAGCCAAGCGCTCGGGTCGCGGCGATGGGAAACGCGGGCGTGACGCTCTTCGATGAAGTGACCTCGGCCTACTACAACCCGGGCGCGCTCGGCCGAATGCCGTCATCGGATCTTCAGTTCACCCACAGCCCGTGGCTCGCCGGCATAACGTACAACCACGTTTCGGCGGGCATACGCCTCGGAAGCGCGAACACCCTCCTGCTGGCGGTCACCTCCCTCAATTCGGGCGAGATCGACGTACGAACCGTGGAGCAGCCGCTCGGAACCGGCGAGCGGTACGACGTGCAGGACGTCTCGATGGGTCTCGGCTACGCACGCCGCCTTACGGACCGCTTCTCAGCGGGAATGCAGGTCAACTACGTACGGGAGACCGTCTGGCATTCCTCGCTGTCGGCCGTCGGCTTCAATTTCGGCGTGCTCTATGAGCTGCCGTTTCGCGCGTACCTGGGCGCGAGCCTCTCCAACTTCGGCACACGGGGACGCTTCGACGGACGGGATCTGCGCATACGGTACGACCAGGATCCCAACAGGTACGGCGACAACAGTAACCTCCCCGCCGCGCTAACGACGGAGGAGTTCCCCCTGCCCGTCCTCTTCCGCGTGGGCGTCGGCCTACCTGTAGCGATGGGAACGCGCAATGAGGTCCACCTCGTCGCCAGCGCGTATCAGCCCAGCGACAACACGCAGAGCGTCAGTTTCGGGGGCGAATGGACGTTCATGGACGTGCTCTCGCTTCGCGGCGGATATCAGCACCTCTTCCAGCAAGACGCCGAGACGGGCCTGACGCTCGGCGGCGGTATTCACTACGACGTCAGCCAGTTCGGTTTTCGGTTCGACTACGCCTGGAATAGCTACGGCCGCATCGGGGACGTCCAGCGATTTACGGTAGGGTTCTCGTTCTGACGGCCGCGGTCACCGCAGTACGACCGACCTCGGGAGATTCGATTCGAAGGAGTACGGGACTGATTCTATGTCCATGAAGCCTGCACATGTCATCACCGTGCTGCTGCTCCTGGCCGCGGCGACCGCAACGGCGCAGGAGACCTTCGTCGTGCTCGACGAGAACGACGTCGAGGGAGCCGATTATCGCGAGGCGTCGTTCGGATCGTTCGAGGCGCCGGACTCCCTGCAGCTCGTCGACGGCGTGAAGCTTCCCGTCGAGCGGGATCGCGCCTACAGCGGCGAAACCAGCGGTCGACTCGCCTACCGGCATGCGGGCGGATCCTGGCAAATGACCGTCGCAGCCGAGGAGGCGTTCAATACGGCCGGGTTCGACAGCCTGACCGTGTACCTGAACGGCCCCGCCGCCATGCCGGGCAAGGAGCTGCCGAGGGTCAGCCTCCTCGACGAGCTCGGCGGACAGACGCGGCCCGTCTGGCTCAGTCCCGTCCGTAACGTACGGGTGGACGGCTCCGGGTTCACCGCCGAGAGCCGGACGAACGCCGTCCCGGCCGCCGAATACGTCAACGTGCGACCGGCCGGCGAGCGGCGCCACGGCTACCCGGAGGATCTTACGATCACGTTCGCGAACGAGCCGCTCGATACGTCGGAAGCCTACATCGGCGTGCCGGCGCGGCCCGCGCATTTCGAGATCACGACTGCCGGCGGATTTCGGCCCGTTTTCCGCTTCCACGACCTCGACGGGGACGGCACGCTGAGCCGAGCCGACGAGTACGTCGACGTCCGCTTCCCCGAGACCGAGGGCTCCTCGACGTGGATCACCACCTGGCGCTTGACGCTCGCATCCACGGGGGGTCCCGAGCCGCTCGATCCGCCGGGTGAGGGCGACGTCTTCCAGCTCGACGTGACGTTCGAGGAGCTCACGCTGGACGCGGACCCGGAAACCTGGCAGCGCCTTAGCCTGCCGGTCGATGAGATGACGGCCGACGGCGACTTCGATCCCGTGCACGTCGCATCCGTCGTCTTCGAGCACGGCGGACCCACCGACACGGTTCGAACGCTGTGGTTCGATCGGCTCGTCCTGCGGAAAAACGACGACACGCCCTTCCTAGACCTCATCCAGGAACGTACGTTTCAATATTTCTGGCAGGAGGCGAATCCCTCGAACGGACTCGTCAAGGACCGCAGCATGGCGACGTCGCCCTCGAGCATCGCGGCGGTGGGGTTCGGGCTTTCCGCTCTGACGGTCGGCATCGATCGCGAATGGATCTCCCGCGAGCAGGGCCGTGAACGCGTCGCTGCGACGCTGCGATTCTTCTGGAAGGCACCCCAGAGCACGGCCGCCGATGCGACCGGCTACAAGGGCTTCTTCTACCACTTCCTGGATATGCAGACCGGACGCCGCGTATGGAACTCCGAGCTCTCGACCATCGACACGGCGCTCCTGCTGGCGGGCGTGCTGCACGCCG
>CAZXHQ010000348.1:0-4672 GCA_964640145.1 uncultured Rhodothermales bacterium
AGCGCCAGACTGGCGCGGTATGGATAGTAGTCGTTGCGTACCCGATGGAGATAGACGATGATCAGGACGGTGGCAATAATAGAGAACACCGTCACGAGACCTGTCGGACCGACCGTAATGCCGAAGGCCATCCCCGGATTTTCCGTGAACGTCAGCTTGAGCCAATCTCCGAGAATGGGAATCTGCTGGCCGAGGTACATCGTCCGAAGCACGAGCAGCTTCGTCGCCTGATCGATGACAATAATTAGTCCTGTCAGCCAGAGAACTCGCATCATATCCGTACTGCTAGCCCAACCCTGCACGACTCCCGAACCGCCACAGCATGCGGGAGGGGTCCCGAACGGTCGTGCGGCGTATCCACCCTCATGCGGCGTCCGCCGCTAAGGTGAGAAGCTATTTCTTCTGCTTTAACTTGGCCTCGATCGAGATCTCGGTGTGCGGCACCGCTTCGAGCCGCTCCTTCGAGATGGGCTTGCCGGTCACCTTACAGATGCCGTAGGTCCGATTGTCGATGCGCTCGAGCGCACGGTCGAGATAGCCCACGTATTTTTGCTGTCGGGCGATCATCAGGTAGAGTTTTTCGCGTTCCATAGCGTCCGTGCCCGCATCGGCCATGTGGAAGCTGTAGGCCGTATCATTTTCGGCCTGCTCACGCGCGTCTTCGAGTTGCGAACGCATCCGTTCGATGTCGTCGATGGCTTCCTGCCGGCGATCGACCAGGATCTGCTTGAAATGCTCGAAATCCTCGTCCGAAAACCACGTGTTCTTCGTGACGGCGTCTTGCGGCGTCGCTTCTTCCGAGCCTTCCGCGGTGGAATCACTGTGGATTGGCACAGATACGAGTCCCGACTCTATGCGATCTGATTTTTTCTCAGCCATGAGTATTTGTTCGATTTTGGGAGGTCTAATAACTACACAGCCCGCTGCATGCGTATGCACCGGGCAGTCTAACTTCGCTGGGGACCGTTAGTGCGCCGTACGCCGACGTAGAGCGTCTCGTCGCCAACCTCAAAGGAGTCCGTAACTTCTCCCTCCGGGTTGTCGGATTCTTCCAACTCCAGAGCCAACGTCTCGTTCCGGATCCAGGACCCGTAAGCGCGTACCGCCTCCGACAGAGCCTCCGATGCGCGATACTCGACTATGATTCGATCGGTGACGTCGAAATCGGCGCTCTTCCGCATATTCTGAACCCGGTTGACCACCTCTCGCGCGAACCCTTCGGCGAGCAGGTCTTCGGTGATCGTCGTATCCAGAGCCACCGTAACGTCGTCCTCCTGATCGACGAGCCAGCCCGCGATACCCTCGCTGGTAACCTCGATGTCGTCGGGGCCGAGCTCCACGACCTGGCCGTCGGCTTTGACCTCGATCGAACCCTCTGCGACGTACCGACCGATTTCCTCGTCGTCGAGCGCGCGCACGACCTCATTGACGCTTTTCATCAGCCCGCCGAGCCGCCTGCCGAGTCGCTTGAAATTCGGTTTGGCCGAGCGTTTTACGACGCCGCTCGAACCGGAGATGTATTCGATGTCCTTCACGTTTACCTCGTCGAGGATGATCTCCCGCACGGCCTCCACGTCGTCCCGGCGGACGCCGGCTCCCGTGACCACCATGATGCGCGGCAGCGGCTGCCTGACGTTGATCTCGCTCCGATTGCGAAGCGAGAGCACGATGGAAGAGATCGTCCGCGCGAGCCCCATACGCCGCTCCAGACCGTGATCGACCTCGGCCGCCGACACTTCCGGGAAGTATGCAAGGTGAACGGAGTCGTGATCTTCCCGCCCGGATCCGGCATTCAGCGTAAGATAGAGCCAGTCGCTGTAGAAGGGGGCAATCGGACTCATCATCTTGGCGATGGCCAGGAGGCATTCATAGACCGTCTGGTAGGCCGCCTCCTTGTCTGCGCCGGAATCCGCCTCCTTCCAGAATCGGCGACGTGATCGGCGGATGTACCAGTTCGACAGCTCGTCGACGAAGAGCTCCACGGCCCGTGCGGCCTTGGTCGGGTTATACGCATCGTAGCACCGGTCGACGTCGCGGACCGTCGTGTGCAGGCGGCTCATGATCCACCGATCGAGCTCGGATCGGTCGGCCACGCCGACGCGGGGGCCGTCGAAGGTGAAGCCGTCGATGTTGGCGTAGGTCGCAAAGAAGGTGTATACGTTCTCGAGCGTATTGAAAAATTTGCGGAGCGTATCGACGAGGCCCCGCTCCGAGAACTTGATGTTCTCCCACGGCGACGTATTGCTCATCATGTACCACCGCACCACGTCGGCGCCGTAGGTCTCAATCGTCTCGAAGGGATCGACGGCGTTGCCTCTGGACTTGGACATCTTTTCCCCGTCTTCGTCCAGGATGAGGCCGTTGACGACGACGTTCTTGTAGGCCACCGAATCCATTACGATCGTGGCGATCGCGTGGAGCGTGTAGAACCAGCCGCGCGTCTGGTCGACGCCTTCAGCGATGAAGTCCGCCGGAAAATTACGCTCGAACGCTTTCTCATTTTCGAACGGAAAGTGCCACTGGGAGAACGGCATGGAGCCGGAATCAAACCAGACGTCGATGAGGTCCGGCACCCGCCGCATGGTGCCGCCGTCACGGGCGGGCCACGTCAAGTCATCCACGAACGGCCGATGCAGATCGAGATCGTCGTCGCTTTCCGGCAGCTGATCGCCGCACTTCTGCCTGAGCTCCGCGATCGAGCCAATCACCTCGGTGTAGTCGGAGCCTTCCTTATCCGACTGCCAGATCGGAAGCGGCGTCCCCCAGAATCGACGGCGACTCAGGGCCCAGTCGACGTTGTTCTTCAGCCATTCGCCGAACCGTCCGGCTCCCATCGACGACGGCTGCCAGTTGATCGTCTCGTTGAGCTCGATCATCCGTTCCTTGACGGCCGTCGTGCGGATGAACCAGCTCTCCACGGGATAGCTCATGAGGGGGGTGCCCTTCCGCCAGTCGTGGGGATAGTTATGAAGATAGGTTTCGTGTTTGTACAGAAGGCCGCGGAGCTTCAAGTCCTGCGATATGAGTTTGTCGGCGTCCTTAAACCACTTTCCGGCGACGAGCTCGGCCGTCTCGGAGAACGTGCCGTCCGATTCGACCGGATTGAGCACGGGCAGTCCTTCCCGCTCGCCGACGGAGTGGTCATCGGCGCCGAAGGCGGGAGCGATGTGTACGAGGCCCGTACCGTCTTCGGTCGAAACAAAATCGGCTTCGACGACGCGCCAGGCGCCGCCGGGTTCGACCTCCTCTACGAAATACGTGAACAGCGGCTCGTAGGTCATCCCGACGAGATCCCTACCACGATAGGTCTCGACGATCTCGCAGTCTTCGTCGAGCACGCCGAGCCGCTCCCGGGCGAGGATGAGATATTCCTCGCCCTGATGCGGGTCGTCGTGGCGCACCTTTACGTACTCGATGTCCGGACCTACCGCGAGCGCGGCATTGGAGATGAGCGTCCACGGCGTGGTCGTCCAGGCCAGAAAGGCCGTATCCCGGGCGCCCGCGACGGGAAACCGCATGTAGATGGATGGATCCTGTACTTCCTGATATCCCATGCTGACTTCGTGCGACGACAGCACGGTGCCGGACCCGGGGCTGTACCACTGGATCTTGTACCCCCTGTAGAGCAGGCCCTTCTCGAAGATCTTCTTAAGAAGCCACCAGACCGTCTCGATATACCTGTTCTCGAACGTGACGTACGGCTCGCTCAGGTCGACCCAGTAGCCCATCCGCCGCGTCAGGTCGTCCCAGAGCTCCTTGTACCGCAGGACGCTCTCGCGACATTTCGCATTGTATCTCTCGATGCCGTATTCCTCTACCTGATGCCGCCCTTCCAGGCCCAGCTCTTTCTCCACTTCGATCTCGACGGGAAGGCCGTGGGTATCCCATCCCGCCTTCCGCTGCACGCGGAAACCCTTCATGGTCTTGTAGCGGCAGAAGATGTCCTTGATCGTCCGTCCCATCACATGATGGATGCCCGGACGTCCGTTGGCCGTCGGCGGGCCCTCGTAGAACGCAAACGACGGGCGATCGGCACGTTCGTCGACGCTTTTCTGAAAGATCTTCCGATCCGCCCACCGCCCGAGAACGCTCTTCTCGAGATCGGTGTGATCGACGCGCTTTACTTCTTCGAATTTCGACATGTAGGCACACTCAACACTGAAACCCCGTCTGGATGTATTCGAGCACGGAAAGATACGGCAATTCCACCCGCTTGTTCGTGAATGGAAGGCGCGCGACGTGTGCCGGAAACGTGCGACGAGCCCTCCGGAGGCCGCCGTCGTGACACCGGACCCGAACCGTTAATTATCAGGGTTGAAGGCTGAAGGTTGAAGGTTGAAGGTTGAAGGTTTCTTGTTCCTGATGGATATGCCCCATTCGAAAGGACCCTCAACCGTCAACCTTCAACCTTCAACTTCAAACGAAGCCACCTAGTCGACGCCCAGATTGAAGCGGGCTCGCAGCTCCTGCACGTAGACCCCAACGTCGTTTCGCACGTTGAAGACCTCTTCGTAGAGCGATTGGTAGAGATCTCCGTGCATGTACTCGGCCGTCTTCATCTCACGGAGCAAATCCAGCGCGGCATTTGCGGAGGCCAGGGCGCGCTTCGAGCAAGCAATGTTGCCCCCCAGCATATCCATCTCGTATCCAATGCCGTGGCCCTTCGCCACGT
>CAZXHQ010000349.1:0-4647 GCA_964640145.1 uncultured Rhodothermales bacterium
ATCGCCGCAGAACGTACAGCTGCGGCTACTGGAAAGACGCCGCTACGCTCGACGAGGCCCAGGAGGCGAAGCTGGATCTGATCTGCCGGAAGATCGGCCTGGCGCCCGGTCAGCATGTGCTCGACATAGGGTGCGGCTGGGGCAGCTTTATCGGATACGCAGCCGAAAAGTACGGGGTGAGGGCGACCGGCATCACCATCTCTCGGGAGCAGGCCGCCTATGCTACGAAGCGATTCGCCTCCCTGCCCGTCGACGTTCGATTACAGGACTACCGCGAACTCGACGGCACGTACGACCACGTCGTCTCGGTGGGCATGTTCGAGCACGTGGGCGCCAAGAATTACCGGACCTTCATGGAGCGGGTTCGCCGCTGCCTGGCGGACGACGGGCTCTTGCTGCTCCACACCATTACGGCCTACCGGACAGGCCACACGATCAATCCGTGGACCGAGAAGTACATCTTTCCGAACAGCATGCTTCCCTCGCCGCAGCAGATCGGGGCGGCTGCGGAGCGATTGTTCGTTATCGAGGACGTGCACAATTTCGGCGCCGATTACGACCCGACGCTCATGGCATGGCACCGGAATTTTGAAGACGGCTGGCCGCGGATCGCCGATCGCTATGGCGACCGGTTCTACCGCATGTGGAGGTATTACCTCTTGACGTCCGCCGGATCGTTCCGCGTGCGCAGAAACGGTCTCTGGCAGGTCGTGCTTTCCAAGCACGGCGTGCCGGGCGGGTATCGGGCAGTGAGGTAGTCAGTTGCCGGCGCGGTGCGCGTCGTCTAGATTGTCGTGACACTTACGGTCGCGCCTCCGGCCGCGGATGCTTCTCGAGCGTCAGCCTTTCCGCCCGTCGCGGCGGGATAAGTAGCTCGTGCGCCTGTAAGCGATAACTACGTCACGACATTCCTGAAGAGGTTGACTGCCCATGCCGAGACCGCAGAACTCGTTCACCCACCTGGCGGGCGTGCCCGTGCACTACGACCGGTTTCAGGACCCTCGGTTCACGTACGGTACGCGCGGTAAGCCGCTCACCTTTCACAGCACGGAAGCTTTCGAACAGACACTGGCCGGCTTTTTTCACGAGCTGTGGGACGTATGTCCGCTCGGCCGAGCCGAAGTCATCACGTCGGCGGGAGCATACGTAGACAAGCCCGGATCGCACGGCCTGGGCCGGGGCTTCGACATCGACGGCATTTTCTGGGCGGATAAGACGTTCGTCACGCTGCACTATCCCCAGGACCGCCAGTTTTACCTCGGCGTGGAGGCCGTGCTGCGCAAGCACTTCGGCACCGTGCTCAACTACGAGTTCAACGCCGCCCATCGCGACCATTTTCATATCGACGACCTGAACGCTACCGGATTCGTCGCCGGACACCGATCGCGCGTGCTGTTCCTTCAGATGATGCTCACGCATCTCTTCAACCGCCCGGTTGGGATCGACGGCAAGGTCGGCAGCGAGACGAACGGCGCCGCTCGAGAGATGCTGATCGACCTGGGCCTGTCGCCGGCCGTCGCCGTCGCGAGCGCTTCCTCACTGCACGAAAAACTCGATGAAGTCTGGATGCCGCTGATGGATCGCGCGGCGGCAGCCGGATTCTCCGGGAGGCGGCCCGCGCCGCGCCCCGAAGAGGATCCCCTGCATCTGATCGAGAATCTCTACGACACGATCGAGAATGAGCTGGACGGAAGCGCGGCGAGAAAACGGATCGAAACGGCCCTCACCACGTTCGTGAACCACGAAAAAACCGCGGCCTGGCTCGAGCAGTTTCGGGAGGATTCATAACGACATGTCGACGAGAGGATGGTTTCTGCTGAGCGTCCTGTGCTGGACCGGTTGCGCGTCCAATTCCTCGTCTGAGCGCGACGACGCCCTTTCGTCCCACGACGCGGTGCATCCGGTGGTGGACGCCGCGCATGCGCAGCTGCTGGGCGCCTCGGCAGAGCACGGCTGGCTTCCGGCGGACAGCGCGGCCCGGCACCTGGAAGGCGGAGAGACCTATCGGCTTTACAGCCTCACGAGCTTTCTCGGTGAGGCCCGCGGTGCGGCGCCGGAAGCCCCGCGTGAAACGTGTACAAACGCCACGGTACGGATAGACGCGCGGGCCGAGAGCGAGCGGGACGTCGTCGCGGTGGGCGGTGCCTGGAACGCGATGCCCCGTACGCCGGTCGTACAAAGCACCACGCTGCCGACGTACCAGGAAGCGATCTCCACCCTGCTTCGCGACCAGGGCATCGACGATCCCGTCGTAAACATCACGCAGATTCTGCGCGTCGACCTGGAGGGCGACGGCATGGACGAGGTGCTCGTGAGCGCTCATCGACGGCGCGGAATGGGCACCTCGGCGGCGGCCGGAGACTATGGGGTCGTCGTGCTTCGAAAGGTGGTCGGCGGCGAGGTTCGGACGATTCCCCTGGCGGAAGAATATTACCCGGACGAATGCCTGGCGGAGTGCGCTCCGGCGATCTACCAGGTATCGGCCGTCGCGGACGCCAACGGGGACGGCCTCATGGAGGTGATGCTCGCATCCCAGTATTATGAGGGAGAGGGCAAGGCGCTCTATACGGTCGACTCGAACGGCGTGCGGGAGGTGCTCGCGTGGAGATGCGGCGCCTGAGACGGACGCACGCTCCACGGCCGGGTGACCCTGTCATCATCCAGTTCGGCGCCTTATAATTATGACGAGATTATTATGACGAGACGGCGTGCGTGACCCGTATCGATACGACGGACCATGACGGACGTGAACGGACAACCTCGGGGCCGGTCAGCGAAGGGAAGGAAGCTCTGCCTCGTCCTATTGCTGCTCGTGCTCGTGCCTGCACCTTCTCAGACGGATGCCTTCCACATCGATGAATCGATCCAGCCCGCCTATCCCGCCCGGCTGCAGGGGGCAAACTATACGACGGCCGGCCAGGCGCCGGACTCGGTCGACACCTCACACGGCGACGAGATGGTCCGCGCCTACCTCGCCGACCAGGTCCGGCAGATCCAGTCAGGATGGCTGGCTTCGATTGCCGATCTGGAGGACTGGAAGTCGCAGCGGCTCGATCGCCGGCAGGAGCTGCTCGGCATGGTCGGTCTGGATCCGATGCCGGAGCGGACGGATCTGAAAGCCGTCGTCACCGGCCGCCTGGAGCATGAGGCGTTTACCGTCGAGAAGCTACACTTCCAGAGCATGCCCGGGCTGTACGTGACGGCAAACCTTTACGTCCCGAAGGAGCGGGACGGACCGCTTCCGGGCGTTCTGTACGTGTGCGGCCATGCCAACGAAACGGAGAACGGCGTCTCCTTCGGATCGAAGACGGCCTATCAGCATCATCCGGCGTGGTATGCGCGGCACGGTTACGTGGCCCTGATCATAGACACGTACCAACTCGGGGAGATCGAAGGCATACATCACGGCACGTACCGCGAGGACCGCTGGTGGTGGTGGAACCGGGGGTATACGCCGCTGGGCGTGGAGACCTGGAACGGGATTCGGGCGCTGGACTACCTGGCGTCGAGGCCGGAGGTGGACGCTGAGCGC
This sequence comes from uncultured Rhodothermales bacterium, assembly GCA_964640145.1. Classification (GTDB taxonomy): domain Bacteria; phylum Bacteroidota; class Rhodothermia; order Rhodothermales; family VXPQ01; genus CAZXHQ01. Next base: position 3,533 of record CAZXHQ010000349.1, read on the forward strand.
CTGGCCGTCACCGGTCGAAGCGGCGGCGGCATCTACAGCTGGCTCGTCACGGCCGTGGACGATCGTGTGGCGGCCTCCGTGCCCACGGCGGGCATCACCGACCTGACCGATTACGTGATCGACGAGGTCGTCACCGGACACTGCGACTGCATGTTCATGCTCAACAGCCGACGGTGGGATTTCCCGATGATTCCGGCACTCGCCGCGCCTCGGCCCATTCTGCTCGCGAACGGTGACGTGGACCCGATCTTTCCGCTCGACGGCGTTCTGCGCGTAGTCGACCGGGCGCGCCAGGTCTACGCGCTCTACGGTCGGATGGACCGCTTCGAACACCTCATCGTCGAGGCGGCCCACGCCGATACGCCGCCGCTTCAGCAGGAAACCTTCGGGTGGATGCACCGGCAATTGAAAGAGCACGAACCTCGAGAATTCGATTCGGCGGAGAAGCTTTTCGATCCTGCCCAACTGAAAGTCTTCGAGGAGCTGCCGGAGGACGAAATCAACACGCGTGTCGACGAAGTATTCGTTCCGGCGGCGCCGGTGCCGGACGTACCCGGGGACCGCTCTTCGTGGACGGGCCTGCGCGATGGGTGGATGGAGGATCTTCGTGCGGAGACCTTCGCGGGCTGGCCGCCCAGCGGTGCGCCGCTGCGGGCCCGGCCGGCCGATACGGTGAAGGTGGACGGCCTCCGCATTCGCGCGATCGATTTCGACAGCCAGACGCCCGTGCGCCTCAGGCTGTGGATCGCCGAGCTTCAGGACGTGACGCAGCCCGACAGCCTCCTGGTCTCGGCGCTCGACGAGTCGGCATGGCAGAACTGGCTGTCGATCGTTCGAGCCGCAGCGGGCGAAGAAGCGGCGTCATTGATAGGGCCCGGAGCGGACGCGACGCCCTGGCCCGAGCGGGACGACGAAGGCCTGGCCGCGCTGAAAGAGCGCCTTCGGCGCGAGAACGCGGCGCTGGCCGTCGTGGCTCCGCGCGGGGTCGGTCCGACGACGTGGACGGAGACGGAGCGCGGCTACGGCATCCGGCGCAGCTTCATGCTCGTCGGACAGACCGTCGAGTCGATGCAGATTTGGGATCTGCGCAGGGCGCTGATGCTCCTGCGGTCCGA
>CAZXHQ010000350.1:0-4646 GCA_964640145.1 uncultured Rhodothermales bacterium
AGGGCGTATCACGAAGATCGAGTTTGCTGCAGGACGCCCGTGATGGACATCTCGCCACGCCGGCCGCGCTTGGATTCAGCCGCTGTACGAGAGCTGCTGGAACGTCATTACGGCCTCCGCGGATCGGTCGAGGTGCTGCCGAGCGATCGAGACGTAAATTTCGCGGTCCGAACCGACGACGGAGCGCGATTCGTCTTCAAGATCGCTCATGCACTCGAGGATCGGGGCGTACTTGCGGCCCAGCACGCAGCCATCGAGCACGTCGCCGCACGCGGCCTCAAGGTTCCATGTCCCGAGCGGACGGTAGATGGCCGCTACGTTTTCGAAGCGGAGGGAGCGGACGGAGACCTCCATCTGGCCCGACTTCTGACCTACCTGCCCGGAACGCCGCTCGCCACCGCTCACCCGAGGTCGCTGCCGCTGCTCGCCGACGTGGGCCGGTGCGTCGCTCGTCTCACCGAAGCGCTGGCCGATTTCGAGGACCCGGCATTCGACCGCGCGCTGATCTGGGACATGGCAAGAGCGGAGGAGACGGTCTCGAACACGCTGGAGCTCCTGCCCGATCATGAAGGGCGGCTCGTCGAACCGTTCGTCGCCGCCTTTCATCGGGCGATGGACCGGTACGGAGATCGCCTGAGACGCAGCGTCATTCATAATGACGCCAATGACTACAACCTGCTCGTCAACGGTCCCGAGCACCGCGACCGGCGCGTGATCGGGCTGATCGACTTCGGCGACATGGTCTCGTCGTTCACGGTCGCGGAACTCGCCGTCGCCGCGGCCTACGCCGTGATGGACGTCGAAGACCCGCTGCGCGCGGCCTCTGCCGTCGTTCAAGGCTACCACGACGTTTCTGGCCTGACGGAAGAAGAGGTAGCCGTTCTCTTTCCCATGATGGCCATGCGTCTGGGCGTCAGCGTTTGCCTGTCGGCCCGTCGTCGCTCCATGGAACCGGAGAACGAATACCTGTCGATCAGCCGCGCACCGGCTCTTCGCGTTCTCGCGTCGCTGTCCGACGTCCATCCGCGCCTTGCGGAGTACCTCTTCCGGCGCGACGCCGGCTACGAGCCATGTCCGCGCGGGGCCGACGCGGCGGCATGGTGCAGCCGTGCATCCGCAGCGCCGATCGTGAGGCCGGCGCCGGGCGAGGTCCGGGTGGTCGTCTTCGATTTCAGCACGACGAGTGCCGATTGGAGCTTCGAGGAGTTGACCGACCCCGGCAGGGCGGCGCCCGGCATCGACCGGCGCATGGAACGCCTGCAGGTCTCTGTGGGCGTCGGCCGCTACGGAGAAGTGCGGCTCATCTACCGCGGCGAGCAGTTCGGCGGGGCAACGCAGGCCCGAACCGTCCATCTGGGCGTCGATCTCTTTCAGCACGCCGGAGGGACCGTTGCCGCTCCCTTCGACGGCACGGTCCATAGCGTAGGGGACAACGACCGGCCCTTCGATTACGGGCCGACGGTCCTTCTCGAGCACCGCCCCGCCGGCGGACCCGTATTCCATACGCTCTACGGCCACCTTTCGAGAGCCTCCACCGAAGCGCTGCGGGTGGGCGACCGGATCCGTGCCGGGCAGGCATTCGCAGAGATCGGTACGCAAGAAGAAAATGGCGGGTGGGCACCGCATCTTCATTTCCAGATCATCGCCGATCTCCTAGGTCGCGAAGGGGAATTCCCGGGCGTGGCCCCGCCCTGGATGAAAGACGTGTGGATGGCCGTCTCGCCGGACCCGTCCCGTCTCCTGGATCTGCCGCATGCGGCCGTCGCCCCGCCGGATCCCGTCCCCGCCGAGCTGCTGGAGGCCCGCCGCCGGCACGTCGGCCCCTCTCTCCGCGTTTCATACCGTACGCCCCTCGCGCTTCAGCGGGGCCGCCTGGCCTACCTGTACGACCACGAGGGGCAGGCCTACCTCGACGCGGTGAACAACGTCGCGCACGTCGGCCACTGCCATCCCCACGTGGCCGAGGCGGTTGCCCGGCAGATGCGGCTGCTCAATACGAACACGCGCTACCTCTACCCGCAGCTCGCGCGGTACGCGGAGCGACTCGTAGCCCGCCTGCCGAAGCCGCTTACCGTTTGCTACTTCGTCAACAGCGGCAGTGAGGCCAACGACCTGGCCCTGCGCATGGCACGGGCGCATACGGGCGCATCCGCGATCGTCGCGATCGACCATGCCTACCACGGCCACCTCTCCTCGCTCATCGACATCAGTCCGTACAAGTTCGACGGAGAGGGCGGAGGTGGACGGCCCGGACACGTCCGCGTCGTGCCCATTCCCGATCCGTATCGACGCTCCCCGAGTGCGACGGACTACGTGCCCGCCCTTCGGAGCGCCGTCGACGGCGCCGACGTCGCGGCGTTCATCGCTGAGCCGGCCATGGGATGCGGAGGCCAGGTCTTCTTTCCCCAGGGTTTTCTCACCAGCGCCTACTCGGTCGTGCGAGAAGCCGGCGGAGTCTGCATCGCCGACGAGGTCCAGACGGGGCTCGGGCGGATGGGCGAGACGTTTTGGGCATTCGAGCTGCAGGACGTCATACCCGACATCGTGACGATGGGCAAGCCGCTCGGTAACGGGCATCCGCTGGGGGCCGTCGTGACCACGTCCGAGATCGCCGCCTCCTTCGACACGGGGATGGAGTACTTCAACACGTTCGGCGGCAATCCCGTCTCCTGTGCGGCCGGGCTCGCCGTGCTAGACGTCGTCGAGGGGGACGGCCTCCAGGAGCACGCGAGACGGGTCGGCATTCATTTCCGCCGCAATCTCGACGCGCTCCGCGCGGAGCATGAGATCGTGGGGGACGTACGCGGATCGGGGCTGTTTATCGGCGTGGAGCTCGTTCGAAACCGCGGCTCGAAGATGCCCGCCGGCGAGGCCGCCGAGTATGTCGTGGAACGGATGCGAGAAGAAGGCATCCTGGCCGGCCGCGACGGACCGTTCAAGAACGTGCTGAAGATCAAGCCGCCGATGGCGTTCGGTACCCCCGAGGCCGACCGATACGCGGCCACGCTCGACGAGATCATGAGAGAGGATTTTATCCGCGCCCGGTGCGCCGCGAACCATCCGGACTCGGCTCGTGACCATTGATTACGTCGGCGGCTCTGCCGAAGATGAGTCCCGGATCCCTACCGGGTCTCGACGGGCACGTAGGACCGCTTCAGCGGACCGACGTAGACCTGGCGCGGCCGGTGAATGCGCCCGGACGGATCGTCCCGCATCTCTTTCCACTGCGCGATCCAGCCCGGCAGCCTGCCGATCGCGAACATGACCGTGAACATGTTCGTCGGGATGCCCATGACCCGGTAAAGAATGCCGCTGTAGAAGTCGACGTTAGGATACAGCCGCCGCTCGACGAAATAATCGTCCTCCAGCGCTACGTTTTCGAGATGCTTGGCGATGTCGAGCAGCGGATCTTCCGCGTCGAGCTCGGCGAGGACCTCGTCTGCATACGACTTGACGATCCTGGCACGCGGGTCGAAGTTTTTGTAGACCCGGTGGCCGAACCCCATCAGCTTGAACGGGTCGTCCGGGTCCTTGGCCTTCTCGACGTACTTCGTCGGGTCGCCCCCGTCGGCGTGGATCGTCTCGAGCATGTGGATGACCTCCTGGTTGGCACGCCCGTGCAGCGGACCGGAAAGCGCGCTGATGCCGGCGGAGATGGACGTGAACAGGTCCGCGCCGCTGCTGCCCACCATGCGTACGGTGGACGTGCTGCAATTCTGTTCGTGATCGGCATGGAGGATGAGAAGCATGTCGAGGGCCTTCTCCATCGTCTTGGGGATCTGGTATTCTTCGGCCGGTACGGCAAACATCATCCGCAAGAAATCGGCCGTGTAGCTGAGCTCGTTCCGCGGATATATGAACGGATGGCCGACCGACTTTTTGTACGAGAAAGCGGCAATCGTTTTTAGCTTTCCCAGGAGTCTGACGATGTTCAGACGGAGCGTGTCCGGGTCGTTGGACTCCGGATAGTAGGCCGACAGGGACGCGACCATGGCCGAGAGCACGCTCATCGGATGCGCCATGCGCGGGTAGCCCTCGAAGAACTTCTTCATGTCTTCGTGGAGCATCGTGTGACGCGTGAGCTGATCGGAGAAGTCCTCGAGCGCATTGCGGCTCGGCAGCTCGCCGTAGATCAGCAGGTAGGCAACCTCTACGAAAGAAGACTCTTCGGCGAGCTCGTCGATCGGATAGCCGCGGTACCGGAGGATGCCCTTCTCGCCGTCGATAAACGTGATGGCGCTCTCACACGAGCCCGTGTTGCCGTAGCCGGAGTCCAGCGTTATGTAACCGGTCTCCTTGCGGAGGGACCGAATGTCGATGGCCGTTTCGGCCTCCGTACCGGATACGACCGGCAGCTCGATGGACTGACTGTCTATAGAGACCTGGGCAAAAGGCATGATTCCGGGCGGATGAGTTCTGACGGGCGACGCGACTATATGCCACCAGAACGCCTCTGCCTGGTTCCGCCGTCTTCATGCGTTCGTCATGAAACCCCGGTCTCGGCGCCGACCGCCGGGGGGGCGTAGGTTTTCGAGGGTGGTGCCGCGCCGGGAGCCCTTCCGTCTCTGCGCCCCCGAGGTAGCGACACGGTGAATGTGCTCCCCGCCCCGGGCAGCGTCTGTATGGTAATCGTGCCGTCCATAAGT
>CAZXHQ010000351.1:0-4637 GCA_964640145.1 uncultured Rhodothermales bacterium
CTCGAGCTGAGGGACCGGCTGGTGCAGGACCTGAAGGCGCGTCTGATCGTGCGGACGGTGCAGGAGTCCATCGACCAGGGCCGGGTGCAGGAGGAAGACGGACCCAATGCGAGTCGAAATGCGCTGCAGATCGTGACGCTGCTCGACGCCATCCAGGAGTTCAAGTTCGATGCCGCCATCGGCGGCGCCCGGCGCGACGAGGAAAAAGCGCGCGCGAAGGAGCGCTTCTTCTCCCACCGCGACCGGTTCGGGCAATGGGATCCGAAGAACCAGCGACCGGAATTGTGGGGGCTCTACAACGGCCGGAAGAGGCCGGGCGAACACTTTCGGGTCTTTCCGCTGAGCAACTGGACGGAGCTCGACGTGTGGCAGTACATCCGGCAGGAAGAGATCGAGATCCCCTCCATCTACTTCTCCCACGAGCGCGAGGTGGTGGATCGCGACGGCGTTCTGCTGGCCCGCTGTGAATACATCGCGCTCCTCGACGGCGAGGAATATCGTACCGAAACGGTACGCTTCCGCACCGTCGGGGACATGACGTGTACGGGCGCGGTGCGGTCCTCGGCCTCCGACCTCGACCAGATTATCGAGGAGGTCGCCTCTGCCCGCGTGACCGAGCGCGGCGCGCGTGCCGACGACCAGCGTTCGGAAGCGGCGATGGAGGACCGGAAGAAACGGGGTTATTTCTAATCAACTGTCAGACGGTTTGGCTGTAGACGGTTGACCGTTCTCTATCCTGGCCGCAGACGCCATGTGGAAGAACCGTCGAGCCGATATACACCGTCAGCCGTCCGCTTGAATACATGGACCTATTACGATTTACGACCGCCGGCAGCGTCGACGACGGCAAATCCACCCTCATCGGTCGACTTCTCTATGATTCGAAGTCGATCTTTCAAGACCAGTTCGAGGCGATCGAGCGGGCGAGCAAGGCGCAGGGCAACGGCCAGGTCAACCTGGCGCTTCTGACGGACGGGCTGCGCGCCGAGCGGGAACAGGGGATTACGATCGATGTCGCCTACCGCTATTTCGCCACGCCGCGGCGCAAGTTCGTTATCGCCGACACGCCCGGGCACGTCCAGTATACCCGCAATATGGTGACGGGAGCGTCGACGGCGGAGCTGGCCGTCGTCCTGATCGACGCGCGCAGCGGCGTCCTGCAACAGTCGCGGCGACACGGTTTCATCGCCTCGCTGCTTCAGATCCCCCACATGCTGGTGGCCATCAACAAGATGGACCTCGTCGATTATTCGGAGGAGGTCTACCGTGAGATCGTTGCGGACTATCAGGACTTCGCCGAGCGGCTGGATATAGACGACATCGTATTCATTCCCATCTCGGCGCTCGAGGGCGACAACGTCGTCACCAAGAGCGAGCGGATGGACTGGTACGACGGCCCCACCATCCTCCATCACCTCGAGACGGTGAAGGTGGGCGCGGACCGCAACGTCGTCGACTTCCGGTTTCCCGTACAGTACGTCATTCGGCCGGACCAGAACTTCCGCGGATACGCGGGGCAGGTGGTTTCCGGCTCCGTGACGCCGGGCGAAGAGATCACCGCGCTGCCGTCGGGTCAGGAAAGCAGGGTCGCATCCATCGTGAGAATGAACGGCGACGTCGACGAGGCGCGGCCCGGCGATTCCGTCGTCATCACGCTCAGCGACGAGATCGACGTGAGCCGGGGGGACATGATCGTCCGGACCCGCAATCAGCCGCAGGTGACGCGCAGCCTCGATGCCGACCTCTGCTGGATGAGCGACGCGCCGCTTCGGACGGACCGTCCGTACAACCTGCAGCACACCACGCGCACGGTGCAGGCCGTCATCGAGAAGGTCATCTACCGCATCAACGTCGACACGCTGCATCGGGAAACGGCCGAGTCGTTCGATCTGAACGATATCGGGCGCGTCGAGCTCGCGCTCGCCGATCCGCTGTTCGTGGATGCCTACAAGATCAACCGAGAGACGGGGAGCTTCGTCCTCATCGATCCGGACACGAACAATACAGTCGCGGCCGGCATGATCCGCGGGGCGTCCCAGCACGTGCCGCCGGTGGGACGAGAAGCCGAGGAGGAGGCCGTCGAACGGCAGGCCTCGCCGGACGTCGTCTGGGAGGGTCTGAACATTCCGCGGGAAGAGCGGGAGGCGCGAAGCGGCCACAGGGCGAGCGTGGTGTGGCTGACAGGCCTCTCCGGCTCCGGCAAGTCGACGATAGCCCGCCATCTGGAACGCCGGCTCTTCGACCGGGGAATTCGTACGATGCTGATCGACGGAGACCACGTCCGACACGGGCTCTCCGGTGATCTCGGCTTCTCGGCGGCGGATCGGACGGAGAACATCCGACGCGTCAGCGAGGTGGCCCGGCTCTTCTTCGAGCAGGGCAGCGTGACGATCTGCACGTTCGTCTCCCCGTACCGCAAAGACCGCGACTACGCCCGGCAGCTGGTCCCGCAAGGACGCTTCTTCGAGGTCCACGTCGACTGCGACATCGAGGTATGTAAGCAGCGCGACCCAAAAGGCCTGTATCAGAAAGCCCTCGAGGGCGAGATCCGCAACTTCACAGGGATCTCCGCACCCTATGAAGCGCCCGATAATCCCGAACTGGTCGTTCGGACGGATGAGGCGTCCGTCGAGGAGACCGTGGATGTGATCGTGGAGATGCTGGAGAAGAAGGGGATTATTCCCGTTGACGATTAGACGGTATGACGGTTGACTGTTTTTGTGATGTTAGTAGCCGTCCGACCGTCCAACTGTTCAGTCGAGAATGACCTGGCAAGCCTGGTTTACACTGGCGACGATCGTCATGCTGATCGTCGCTTTGGTACGGGAGTGGGCACGGGTGGATATCACGGTCCTCTCGGCGCTCGGCGTGCTGCTCGTGGCGGGGGTGGTGAACCCGGGAGAGGCCTTCTCGGGGTTTTCGGATCCGGCCGTGATCACCATCGCATCGCTGTACGTCGTCGCAGCCGGCATTCATCGCACGGGCGTGCTCGCGTCGGTGGACCGCCTCTTCGTTACGCCGAGCGGTTCCGTCACCTCGCTGCTGTTCCGGATCATGGCGCCCACGGCGGCCATGTCCGCACTGCTGAACAACACGCCGGTCGTGGCCATGCTCCTTCCTCGTCTCCAGTCGGTGGCGCGTAAGACGGGCATTTCCGTATCCAAGCTCTTGATGCCCCTCTCGTTCGCGGCCATCGCCGGAGGCATGATCACGCTCATCGGCACCTCTACCAATCTGATCGCGACCGGCCTGCTCGTCGATGCGGGATATCAGGGATTCGGCCTCTTCGAGTTTGCATGGATCGGACTGCCTGCGGCCGGCTTTACGGTCGTATACCTGGCCACGGTCGGCCACCGGCTCATTCCCGAGTCCGAGCCGGACGAGCGCGACGATCTGGCGGCGCTCGACTATCACTTCGAGCTGCGCGTGCCGGAGCGGTCGCGCCTCTCCGGGATGTCGGTGCAGGAGGCCAGACTGCGCGCCCTCGGAGATGCCTACCTCGTCCACATTCGGCGAGACGGTCACACGATAGGGCCGGTCACGCCGGACGAAGTCATCCAGAGCTCCGACGTGCTGACCTTTATCGGGCGGACCGACGCGATGGAGCGCCTGCTGCTGCAGACGGATTTTCAGGCGAACGTCGACGGGCCGCCGCTGCATGACGGGGACGCGGACATCCCGCTCTTCGAGGCTGTCGTTTCAGCCAACTCGACGCTCGTCGACAAGACGCTGAAAGAGATCGGCTTTAGAGAGAAGTTCCAGGGGATCGTGCTGGCCATCCATCGGCGGGACGAATCGATCCGGGGCGCGCTCGGCAACGTTCGCCTCAAGCCGGGCGACCTGCTTCTCATCGAGGCGCGAACGGGGTTCGATCGCAACTGGAGCCAGAGCCAGGGAGATTTCTACCTGGTCACGCCGAAGCTGCAGATCCAGCAGGGGTTGTCCAGAAAGGCTCCGATCGCACTGTCCCTGCTCGTCGGCATGATCGTGGTCCATCTTGCGGGTGTGCTGTCTCTGTCGACGGCCGCCTTCACGGCGGCGCTGGGGACGGTCCTGCTCGGGTGCCTGAGCGGCTCGGAGCTCCGCAAGTCGATCGACCTCACCGTGATGCTCACGATCGCCGCAGCCTTCGGCGTCGGTCATGCCGTGGAGACGAGCGGCCTGGCCGCCGTCATGGGCCACGGCGTGGCCTCGGCCCTGCCGGGCATGGGACCGATCGCCGTTCTCGTTATCCTCTACCTGATCACGGTCATCCTCACGGAAGTCGTCACCAACAGCGCTGCGATCGTGATCATGATCCCGATCGCCCTGGCTGCAGGCCTCGACCTGGGGGTCTCCCCGCACGCGGTCGCGCTCACGGTCACCATCGCCGCTTCGGCGAGCTTCCTGTCGCCGCTCGGCTACCAGACCAATCTGATGGTGATGGGCGCCGGCGGCTATCGCTTTCAGGACTACTTTCGGGCCGGCCTTCCCGTGAGCCTCGGCATCATGCTGATCACGCTCCTGGTCGTTTCGCTGCGGTGGCTGTAAGGCCGTAGCGGCCGCGGCCTCCGCCGCCGGTGTGCGGCTATCGGCTGGCTAGGCAACGCGATAGGGAATCTCCTCGGCGCCGGTGAGGACGGCGTGGACGGCCTCGC
>CAZXHQ010000352.1:0-2098 GCA_964640145.1 uncultured Rhodothermales bacterium
TCTTTCAGCTCGCCATGCTGGAGCCGACGCTGGCGATCCTGGACGAGACGGATTCGGGGCTCGACATCGATGCGCTGCGAGCCGTGGCCGACGGCGTCAACAAGCTGCGCAGCGACGACCGATCCTTCATCATAATCACGCACTACCAGCGCCTCCTCAACTACATCATTCCCGACCACGTCCACGTGATGGTAGGCGGCCGAATCGCCCGCTCGGGCGGCAAGGAGCTGGCCCTCGAACTCGAGGAGAAGGGCTACGAGTGGGTCCGCGAGGAACTGGCGGTCGCGTAAGCGAGGCCGTTCGACGTCATGAAACGCTTTTGAACTACGGATCGCAGATGCCAAAACTCACTGAAGATACGCGCCTGGAAGATCACTTCGTTTCGGCGTTCGAGATGAACGTCGGACAGACGCTTAACGGGACGAATACGAAGCTCCGTGAACTGCGCAAGGATGCCATCGAGCAGTTCGAGAAGCTGGGTTTTCCCACGCGCAGGGACGAGAGCTGGAAGTACACGAATATCAGCGACGTGCTGACGCACGGCTTCAAGGTGCTGGCGGCTCCGCCGATGCCGAGCCTCGAGCAGGCCGACCTGGCACCTTTTGCGATCCCGGATCTCGATGCGCACGTGGTCGTGCTCGTCAACGGACGCTACTCCAGCGACCTCTCCTCCGTCGGTGAACTGCCGGAGGGCGTCGTCATCGAAAGCCTCGAAACGGCGGCCGAGACCTGTGATGGCGTCGTCGACGCGTACCTCGGCCGGTATGCACGGCACGAGGAGGAGGTGTTCACGGCGCTGAATACGGCCTTTATGCTCGACGGGCTCTTCCTCTACGTGCCGAAGGGCCGCGTGCTGGAGAAGCCCGTCCACGTCGTACACCTGCAGAAAGTCGACGAGGACCTGTTCCTTCAGCCCCGCAACCTGCTCATCTTCGAGGAGAATGCGCAGGCGAAGGTCATCGAGACGACCGTTTCGCTCGGCGATGCGCGCACGTTCACCAACACCGTAACCGAGATTTTCGTAGGCGAGCGGGCAATCGTCGACGTCTACCTCGTGCAGGATCACGGGGACGACGCCTCGCTCGTATCGAACACGAACGTATACCAGGAAGGCTCCAGCGTCTTTACGGCCAGCACGTTCACGCTTTCAGGGGACGTCGTGAGGAACAACGTGAACGTCGTTCCCGACGCGGAGCACTGCGAGACCCACCTGTACGGCCTCTTCCTGCCGGAGGGCGATGCGCACGTCGACAACCATACGCTGGTCGACCATGCCAAGCCGGACTGCGTCAGCAACGAGCTCTATAAGGGCGTGCTCGACGACCAGGCCTCCGCCGTCTTCAACGGCAAGGTCTTCGTGCGACCCGACGCCCAGCGCATCAACGCCTTCCAGGAGAACAAGACCATTCTCCTTTCCGACAGCGCTACAATGAACTCAAAGCCGGAGCTGGAGATCTATGCCGACGACGTGAAGTGCAGCCACGGTGCCACGACCGGACAGCTCGATCGCGAAGCGCTCTTCTATCTCCGCTCGCGGGGGCTTCCGGAGATCCAGGCGCGCGGGATGCTGCTCCACGCCTTCGCCGGCGACATCATCGAAAGCATCCGCGTAGAGCCGCTCCGCCGCATGCTGGACGCGCAGATTACCAGGCGCTTCGGCTGGTAGACGTATAACCGACGAGGGGACCATGGATTCGACACAGACCCATACGCTGGGAACCGAGCGAGCCCCCGCTCCGGGCCGCTTCGACGTCGCCGAGATTCGGGACCAGTTTCCCGCCCTGCAACACGAGGTATACGGCGAGCCCCTCGTCTACCTGGATAATGCCGCGACCTCGCAGAAGCCGCAATCCGTCATCGACCGGATCGTGCAGTATTACACGGTCGAGAACAGCAACGTGCACCGAGGGGTGCACTTCTTGAGCCAGCAGGCGACAGACGCGTACGAGGCGGCCAGAAAGCGGACCGCCTCGTTCGTGCATGCGGCTTCCGACCACGAGGTCATCTATACGCGGGGTACGACAGAGGCCATCAATCTCGTTGCGGCCACGTTCGGGCGAACGCGGATCGGCGAGGGCGACGTCGTGCTCATCTCCAC
>CAZXHQ010000352.1:2198-4636 GCA_964640145.1 uncultured Rhodothermales bacterium
CGTGCCGGTCCTGGTCGACGGCGCGCAGGCCGTTCCCCACCTGAGGGTGGACGTGCAGGATCTCGACTGCGACTTCTACTGCTTTTCGTCGCACAAGATGTTCGGCCCGACGGGCATCGGGGTGCTCTACGGCAAGTCCGAACATCTCGAGATCATGCCGCCCTATCAGGGGGGCGGCGACATGATCGAGACGGTTTCCTTCGAGAAGTCGACCTATAGCGAGCCGCCTCATAAGTTCGAGGCCGGCACGCCGAATATTGCCGGCGTCATCGGTCTCGGTGCCGCCGTCGACTTTCTGGAAGGCATAGGACAGGATGCCGTCAGCGCCTACGAAACCGAGCTGCTCCACTACGCGACGGAGCGCATGTCGGAGGTCGACGGCGTACGGTTCTTCGGCACCGCTGCGGAGAAAGCAAGCGTCCTTTCCTTTCTGATCGGAGACGTGCACCCCTACGATGCGGGCACCATTCTGGACCGCATGGGGATCGCCGTCCGCACCGGGCACCACTGCACGCAGCCGCTGATGCGGCGTTTCGGTATTCCCGGCACGGTCCGCGCTTCGTTCGCACTCTACAACACGCGAGCGGACGTGGACAGGCTCGTCGAAGGCGCCGAGAAGGTCCGAAAGATGTTCGGCTGATTCCAGACTCGAGACACCATGGCCGAGACGGCAAACATACAGGATCGAGCACGTGAGATCGTCGAGGAGTTCGACCTTTTCGATGACTGGATGGGTAAGTACGAGTACCTCATAGAGCTCGGCCAGTCGCTGCCGCCGCTCCAGGAGCAGCATAAGACGGACGAGTACAAGATCAAGGGCTGCCAGTCGCAGGTCTGGATACGTTCGGAAGCGACCGACGGACGCGTCTTCTACCACGGAGACAGCGACGCGCTCATTACGAAGGGACTGGTGGCGCTGCTCATTCGGGTGCTGTCCGGACAGCCGCCCGAGGCCGTGGCCGAGGCCGATCTGTCCTTCCTGGACGAGATCGGCATGAAAGACCATCTCTCTTCGACGCGAAAGAACGGCCTCGCATCGATGGTCAAGCAGCTGAAGCTATACGCACTCGCCCACGTCGAGACGGCAAAGAACTAATTCGAGAGGTCGCCATGAACGACGGCATGGAAAACGCGAAGCAGATCTCCAAGGAGGATCTGGAGAAAGAAGTGGTCGAGGTTTTGAAGACCATTTACGATCCGGAGATTCCCGTCAACATCTATGATCTGGGACTCATCTATGAGATCAAGGTACACGACGACCGCTCGGTCTTCGTCAAGATGACGCTTACCGCGCCGAACTGCCCGGTTGCCGACATCCTGCCGCAGCAGGTCGAATCCGCCGTCGGTACGATCCCCGACGTCCAGGGCGCCAACGTTCAGCTCACCTTCGAGCCGCCCTTCACGCCGGACATGATGTCCGAAGAAGCGCGGCTCGAGCTCGGCTTCATGTAAACCGCATCGGCACACCGCCCACGTGCATCACTCCAAGACCATAGCGATGGCGAGGGGCATCCTCGCCGAAGGCCGCCTCGCGGACGCCGCCCGTATGATCGAGCCGCTCCTCGAGCCGCTCTCCCGTTCCGGCTCGGCCGACGAGATCGAGGTGGGCCAGCTCATGCTGCGCTGCCTGATGGCCCGGATCGCGCTCCTGCGCCGCGGTGACCATCGCCGCGTCTTCGAGCTGCTGCAGCCTTTCGAGGACTCCGATCGGCGTTCGGGACTCGATCCGGGTCTTCGCGCGGAGGTCGCGCTGTGGCTCGGTTGGGCGCGCGTCTGGCAAGACGACGACCGGTACGACGACGCGCGCGCACTGAATCTGCTCGACGCCGCCGAACAGGAGTTCCGCGAGACGCTCGATCCGTCGGGGCGATGCTGGGCCCTCCTCGGGCAGGCGCAGGCCTACTTCACGATCGACGAGTACCGCTTGATGCTGCAGTCGCTCGGTGAAGCGGCCTTGCTGCTGGAGAAGCTGGACGACGTCCCGGCTGCATCGTGGCTCCATCACCTCTCCGTCGCCGGCATGCGGTTCGAGGGGCGCTACCACGCCGCGTCGAGGCATGCCGACGACGTCGAGCGTCTGGCGGCGGCGGCCAACGACGACTTCGCCGCCGGAAGGGCCCTCGCGCACCGGGCCGTGCTGGGCTACGAGACCGGAAAGAACCCGTCCGAGATCGTCGAAACGGCCGTCCGGGCCGAGCGGCTGCTTACCGGCGCGGCGGCCTATCCGAGCTACGGCCTTCTAAGCGCCTATCACGCGCACGTCGGGGCCCTCGTTCGCCTGGGAAACTGGGCGGAGGCGGAACGGATTGCCGGGCGGGGCATGCGAGCGACCTCCGGTCTTGCGACGGCCCAGGCATATCTGGTCCTCCATCGCGTCCAGATCGCGCTGCGCCGGGGTGACGTTAAGGGGGCACGTTCAATGCTCGAGCATACGTACC
>CAZXHQ010000353.1:0-4593 GCA_964640145.1 uncultured Rhodothermales bacterium
CGTGTCCGTTCGGATCGCCTCTCGCATGCGCTCGTTCGGGTGGCATGCGGCAGCGCAAGAGAGTCGCCGGACACACGGCCCAAAGGGGAGAAGCACCATTTTTACGCTTCCGCCCCGACTTTCGCATAATTATTCGTAATTCTATAGTTGAAGCACCGTGCGCAAGTCGCCTTCGAGTTGAGAATTGCGTGGATGTGCCCGGTGCAGAGAGGCATCCCAAGTGCAGGAGTCTGGTACGGAATTGTCACATGCACGATTCGGATCCCGTAATCGACGAGTATACGCTCGCCGCTTTTCTCGCCGGTACGCTCGCCCAGCAGCGTCGAGAGGAGGTCATCGACTACCTCGCCGCCAACCCTGATGCGCGCGACGTCTTGCGCATGGCCGCCGGTGCATTCGAGGCGGCCCGGGGCGTCGGACGGGTCGAGACGGGCCGGGGGGTCGGAGCG
This sequence comes from uncultured Rhodothermales bacterium, assembly GCA_964640145.1. Taxonomy (GTDB): domain Bacteria; phylum Bacteroidota; class Rhodothermia; order Rhodothermales; family VXPQ01; genus CAZXHQ01. The sequence goes on from CAZXHQ010000353.1 coordinate 450, forward strand.
GTCGCCGCGGCCCGCAGATCGGTGCGGATTCGCCGGTCGAGGCGGCCCCAGCATGGATCCCGTCCGTCCCGGGCGACGGAGGCCGGCCGCTACCTGGCCGCGACCGTATTCGTCGGCTTCGTCGGCATCGCGCTCGGCCTTTCCTTCGGCCCGCCGACCGACGCGCTCCGATCGCCGCTCGAACGGTCCGGATCTGAGATGCAGGTCGAGCTCTCCGTACCCGGCCCCTCGCTCCAGTGGTCCGCCGTCGAAGAGGTCTACCGGTATCGTCTGGTCGTGTGGGATCCGGCTGAAGCCCGCGTAGCCGGAGCGTACGAGACGTCCGGCAGCAAACTCGAGGCGGACCATCCGATCGTGCGCGAGATGCATCGCGATCTCGAAGCGGGCCGTAGATACATGCTTCGAATCGACGCGATCGACGCTCGAAATCGACTGATACGCAGCTCGAAGGCGCTTGAGTTCGTCTTCGGGTAGCGCCGCCGCGGCCTCGTCCCGTACGCCTTCGCCCCTGGAGGCTCATCTGCCGACGCAAAGAGACCACGGCCGCCGGCGAGCCTTCAGAGTCTCATTTAGCGAATGCTTACATCTCAAATAGGGATTTCCGGCATCGCCGCATGCCGTCGCACGCCGCTTTCCGGCCATGGAGGGCCTTTCCATATCGAGACGGAACCGCCGGCCGAATTCGGCACATCCTTTGTGGCAGAGCAGGACGCAGGGATGGATTGTCGAGGCAATGACCGCAGCCGTGGGGTTCGCACCAAAATTATCGTCCGGAATCCGGATCATCGACGAGACCTGGGGAGGCCTCTACCAGGGCGGATCGTACCTCGTATACGGCCGCGCGGCGAACGATCGGGATCTCATCCCGATGCTCTTCGCGGCGCAGACGGCCCGGACGGATTCCTGCCTGTATCTCTGTTCCGCTGCGCCCGGCGACGTGCAGGCGCGTGCCGGGGGCCTCGGCATCGCCCTCGAAGCCGGCGGGTCCATCGAGCTCGAGCAGCTTCCCCGTCTGACGACGGAATCCAACGACGAGCAGCTGGCAGCCGGTCTCGCTGAAGTGGTCGCCCGCCTCGAGGCGGCGCGTCCCGGGCGGGCCGTCATCGACGACTTTGCCTCGTTCGTCCGGTTTCGCTCGTTCGGCCGGTTTCGGGACGCTTTCATCGAGATGCTCCAACGCATCGACGCGACCGATGCGACGCTCATGCTCGTCCTGGCCGAGCCGGCCAACGAAGCGTCCGAATCGCTTATCACCTTTATGCGCAGCCAGATGACCGGCACCCTGCACATCGATCGCATGCCCGGCGAACATCCCTCTACGCTCCGACGCCTCACGTTTCTGCCCAACATCGGGCACGTCGGACGCGAAGGCGACCTCGAGTGGGACGTGCGCCGGTGGCTCGAACCTCCTGCGGCGGCCGGACGGTCGGAACGGCGCTTCCGGTTTGCCGACGAGTCCGAGGCGGGACCCTCGCCTCGCCTGGCCCGCTGGGACGAGGATCCTTCCGAGCCGATCGTCCCCTCGATCCGCCTCGGCGGAGGGACCGCCGCGGAGGAGTCGGACGCAGGGCGACGCTCGCCGTGCCGTATCAGCGAGGAGCGAGCGGGCGAAACGCGCATTCCGGGCATTCCGCTCGGCCGCCCCGAGGGGGCGACCCGGCACGTCCCGGAACCGGATGTCCGGCAGAAGGCGGCCGCCGCAGAGCCTGACGAGACGCAGTGGGTGCCGCAGCCGTCATCCGTCGAGCCAATCGCGCTGGCGGAATCGCCACCGAAGCCCATCAGCCATACCGACCGGGAAGCCTTCCGGGCACGCCTCCAGCAGCAGTTCCTCCGGCAAGACGTCGACCAGACGCCCTTCCTGCTTATCGCCATGCGCATGGACCGGCCGGACGGCGACACGTCGCGACCGTTCGATTTCGACGTCATTGTCGATCTCGTCAGCGAATCGCTCCGGGAACAGGACGACGTGCTCGTGGATCTCGAACGGGAGCGCCTGATCGTCATGCTCGCGGAGAGCCGGCCGGACGCCTCGCAGCCGTTCTTTGCGCGCCTGAAGCAGCGGCTCCGAGAGGAGACGCCGCATCAGGCCGACTACCTGATGCGGTCCGTGTCTGCGATCGTCATTCCCAACGGAGAACCCTTCACTGCGGCCGGGGAGTTTCTCGCCTACGCGCTCGACGAAACGTAAAGACCCTCAGCCGTAGTCGCGGGCATCGATCACCGCCCCGGCCGCGGACACGACGGGATGAAGCGGTGGTGACGACGTGGCCCGCTACCGAAACTGCTTTTCGCCGCCGAGGACGGCGACGAGATCGCGGACCCCGACAGGCCCATGGCGGTACAGGAAGGGTTCCCCGAAAGCGGCACCGATCCGATAGCCGTACGTGCGGGCCCGGGCCTCCACCCACTTGAAGAAGCCCTCGTTGGAGACAAAGGTTTCGGGCTCGTCGTGCTCCGCCTCATACTCCGGATTGTAAAACTGGGAGCGAAAGGCCTGCAAGGCTTCGATGCGCCGGTTCCAGACGTGGCTTACGTCGACGACGAAGGTCGGATCGAACTCGATGGCCTGCATGTAGTGGAGGACGTGATGCGGCCGCCAGGGCGCCTGCTCCTTCCCTTCGCCGTCATGCGTCGTGATCTTGCGCAGTCCGGCATAGAAAAAAGCGTCGGCGCAGAGCCGCGCGCCCGCACCGTGGTCCGGGTGGCGGCATTCGAACGAGCCGATCAGCGCGATATGGGGACGGTACTTGCGCAGAAGGCGGATGATGGGCAGCTGGTGCGCCCGCGTGTTCTCGATTCCGCCGTCCATCATGCCGATATTTTCGCGAACCTCCAGCCCCATGATCTCGGCGGCGCGAGCGGCCTCATCAGCGCGCAGGTCAGGCGTTCCCCGAGAGCCGAGCTGTCCGCGCGTGAGATCGACGACCCCGACGCGATACCCCGCTTCGGCCAGCGAGCAGACGGTTCCCCCGGCGCATAGTTCGACGTCGTCGGGGTGGACGCCGAAGGCGAGGACGTCGAGCTTCGACATGGCGCAGCGTCAGCTGACGACGAAGTTGACGATCCGGCCCGGGACGTATATCTCGCGGCGGACGGCGCCGTTTTGAAGATACCTCGCCACGTTCTCCTCGGCACGGGCCAGGCCCAGCACCGCGTCTTCCTGCGCATCGGGCGGCACGGTGATCGTCGCCCGCACCTTCCCGTTCACCTGCACGGCGATCTCGACCTCATCCTCCTCGAGATATTCCTCTACGACCTCCGGCCATGCTTCGTAGGCCAGCGTGTCCTCGCCGCCGAGCTTGCGCCACAACTCTTCGCTGAGATGCGGGGCGAACGGGCTGAGCACGAGCACGAACTCCCGAGCGATGCGCTTCGGCACGGCGTCCCATTTATAGGCGGCGTTGACGAACTCCATCATCGCGGCGATGGCCGTGTTGAAGCTCAGCGCTTCGATATCGCCGCCCACCTTCTCGATGGTTTGGTGCAGCGCCCGCAGCTGCTCCCTGGAGGGCTCCTCGTCGGAGACGGCGTCGAGCAGCTCGCCGTTCTCTACGTCGACGAGCAGGCGCCAGACCCTGTTCAGAAAGCGATGCACGCCTTCGACGCCCCGCATGCTCCATGGCTTGACCTGCTCCAGCGGACCCATAAACATCTCGTAGAGGCGGAGCGAGTCGGCCCCGTACCTCGCCACCACGTCGTCGGGATTGATCACGTTGCCGCGGCTCTTACTCATCTTGTGCGCGCGGGCGTCCACCCGAACGGACGGGTCGCGGACGAGCACGAAGCCGTCTCCCTCCTTCCGCACCTCCGAGTCGTCAACCCTCTCGGCCTCGACCGGGTCGCCGGCCTCGGACTTCCCGTCGACGACGTGCTCGGCCGAGACGTATGTGCCGTCCGGCTTTACGTAGACGGTGTACTCCATCTCGCCGAGAATCATGCCCTGGTGTACGAGCGTGCGGAACGGCTCGGGCGTGGCGACGACGCCGGCGTCGTAGAGCACCTTGTGCCAGAAGCGCGCGTAGAGCAGGTGCAGCACGGCGTGCTCGGAGCCGCCGATGTACAGGTCGACCGGCATCCAGTATTTTTCCTTCTCGGGGTCGACGAGCCGGTCGTCGTTCCGCGGATCGATGAAGCGCAGATA
>CAZXHQ010000354.1:0-3015 GCA_964640145.1 uncultured Rhodothermales bacterium
GGTCTTCAAACGATTGCGATGGCCAGTCAGGCCATTCTGACGGGAACGGCCGACGTCGTCGTGGCCGGCGGAGCTGAGTCTATGAGCCTGGTGCCGATGACCGGGTTCTTCTTTCAGCCGGATCCCGACGTGGTTTCGAATGACCTCGACGTGTACGTGTCGATGGGTATTACGGCGGAAAACGTAGCCGAGAAGTACGGTGTCTCCCGGGAGGAGCAGGATCGCTTCGCGCTTCGGTCCCATGAACGAGCCCTTGCCGCGATAGAGGCCGGCCGGTTCGAGGAGGAGATCGCGCCGCTCGACGTCGAAGAGGTCGTCTACAGCGGCGGCGGCGTCGAGTGCGTCGGAACGTCGTTTACGAGGGACGAGGGACCGCGCGCCGACACGAGCCTCGAGGCGCTGGGACGCTTGAAGCCGGCATTTCGCCGCGGCGGCACGGTGACGGCCGGCAACTCCTCACAGCGGTCGGACGGCGCGGCCGCCGCCGTTGTGATGAGCGAACGACGTCTGCGTGACTTGGGCGCGGAGCCGATCGCCCGCCTCGTCGGCTTCGCCGTGGCGGGCGTGGCCCCGGAGCTCATGGGCGTGGGCCCGGTTCCCGCTATACGCAAAGTGCTCGAGCAGACCGGCCTGTCGATCGACGACATCGGACTCGTCGAGCTGAACGAAGCCTTCGCCGCGCAGGCGCTCGCCGTTATTCGGGAAGCCGGCCTCGACGAAGCAATCGTCAACGTCAACGGCGGGGCGATCGCGCTGGGTCATCCGCTTGGATGTACGGGGGCCAAGCTGACCGCCACGCTGATTCACGAAATGCAGCGGCGCGGCGTGCGGTACGGAATCTGTACGATGTGTGTAGGCGGCGGAATGGGGGCAGCCGGCGTGATCGAGAATCTACGGAGTTCAAGGTTGGAGGTTGAAGGTTGACCGTTATTTCGAAATTGGGAGATCAGGAACGAGAAACGGTCAACCTTCAACTTTCAACCTTCAACCTGTAACCCATAACCCATAACCCATAACCCGTAACCCGTCGGCGCGCCTGGCGGAGCACGCGCGTCGACGCGCATGGTACGGTACCGTATTTTCGAAATGACGTACAAGGGCCTAACAGGGACGGAACGATGCCGTATTTCCATTTTTTTGACGCGGTAGGCGTCGGTGGGGCCCTCGCCCTGATCGTGCTGGCCGTCGGCGCGCTCGGCTACCTCGGTGCACCGCTGTGGCTGCACACGCTCGCATGGACGCTGATTCTCTACGGCCTCGGCGCGCCGGTATGGCTGTGGATCGTCTTCGGCGTCGCGGCCGTCGTGTTCAACGTCGTTCCGCTGCGCCGTTCGGTCGTCTCCGCCCCCATCATGAAGCTGCTCAAGTCCGCAGGCTTTCTGCCGCGCATCTCCGAAACCGAGCGGGTCGCCATCGAGGCCGGCACGGTGTGGGTGGATGGGGACCTGTTCTCGGGCCGCCCCGATTTCCGAAAGCTGATGGAGGAGCCCTACCCGGAGCTCACCGACGAGGAGCGGGCATTCCTGGACGGACCGGTCGAGCAGGTCTGCGCGATGACCGATGACTGGGACGTGTTCCAGCGCGGAGATCTGTCCGAAGACGTATGGGCGTTTCTCAAGGAGGAGCGGTTCTTCGGGATGATCATTCCGAAAGAGTACGGAGGTCTCGAGTTTTCTGCGGCGGCCAACAGTGCCGTGGTGATGAAAACCGCCACGCGATCGCTGCCGCTCTCCATCACGGTGATGGTGCCCAACTCGCTCGGCCCGGCCGAACTGCTGATCCATTACGGCACGCAGGCGCAGCGCGACCATTACCTGCCGCGGCTGGCGCGAGGAGAAGAGATTCCTGCCTTCGCCCTGACCGAGTCCGAGGCCGGGTCGGATGCCGGAGCCATTACGTCGGAGGGCGTCGTCTTTCGGGGGGAGGACGACGAGCTCTACCTGCGTCTCAACTGGCGAAAGCGGTACATAACGCTGGCGGCCGTCTCCACGGTCCTCGGCCTGGCGTTCAAGCTGAAGGACCCCGACAACCTGCTGGGGAAGGGCCGGGAGCCGGGGATCACCTGCGCGCTCGTGCCCAGCGACGCAGAAGGCGTGGAGACCGGATGGCGCCACGATCCCCTCGGCGTGCCCTTCATCAACTCTCCGACGGAAGGGCATGACGTCGTGCTGCCGGTCGATGCCATCATCGGCGGACGGGAAGGGGCCGGAAACGGGTGGCGCATGCTGATGGAATCGCTGGCCGCCGGCCGCGGCATCTCCCTGCCGGCACAGAGTACCGGCGGCGCGCAGTTCACCTACAGCGTGGCCTCGGCGCACGCGGCCGTACGCAAACAGTTCGGCCTTCAGATCGGCCGGTTCGAGGGCATCGAAGAGCCTCTGGCCCGGATCGGGGGCTATACGTACATGCTCGAGGCCATGCGCCGCTATACGTGCGGCGGACTCGATCAGGGCGCCAAGCCGGCCGTGGTCACGGCGATGGCCAAATACAATGCCACCGAGCTGCAGCGCGAGATCGTCAACGACGGGATGGATATTCTCGGCGGCAACGGAATCGTTCGCGGTCCGCGCAACCTGCTCGCCCATTCCTATATGGGCACGCCGATAGGCATTACCGTGGAGGGGGCCAACATCCTCACGCGGACGCTCATGATCTTTGGACAGGGGGCCATCCGTTGCCACCCGTATGCCTATGAGGAGATCGACGCTCTGGCTCAGGGCGATCTGAAGCGGTTCGATCATAACCTGTGGAAGCACGTCGGCCACGTGGTGCGCAACGGCTTCCGTGCCGTCGGGCTGGGCCTGACCCGGGGTCACCTGAGCCCGTCACCGATCGGCGGCCCGGCCGCACGGTACGTCAAGAAGCTTACCTGGGCCGCCGCGTCCTTCGCGTTCCTGGCGGACGTGGCCATGGGAGGCATGGGAGGCGAGCTTAAGCGGAAGGAGAAGATCACGGGCCGATTTGCAGACGTCTTTTCCTGGCTCTACCTGGGCACGGCGGTGATTCGCCGCTTCG
>CAZXHQ010000354.1:3115-4593 GCA_964640145.1 uncultured Rhodothermales bacterium
TTTGCAGACGTCTTTTCCTGGCTCTACCTGGGCACGGCGGTGATTCGCCGCTTCGAGGCCGAGGGTCGGCTGAAGGAGGATGAGCCCTTCCTGCACTGGTCGATGCAGCACGCCCTGTCGCGAATCCAGGACGCTTTTGAAGGTCTTCTGGAGAACCTATCGCTGCCGGGTATAAGCTGGTTGGTACAGGGCCCCTTCGCGCTGGGGCGGCGCATCAATCGCTTCGGGACGCCGCCGTCGGACCGGCTGGGTCAGAGGCTCGCGCAGCGCATGCAGCTGCCGGGAGAGCAGCGCGAGCGCCTTACGGCCGGCATCTATCGGCCGCAGGACCTGTCGGAGACGCTGGCTCAGCTGGAGCAAGCCTTCCGCCTCGCCGTCGATGCAGAGGAGGTGCTGAGCCGCATACGGAGTGCAATGCGCGCGGGCACCCTGGAGCGCGGCCGACCGGATGCCATGCTGGAGGCCGCTCGTCGCGACGGCCTGGTCACCCCGGAGGAAGCGGACCTGGTCCGCCGAGCGGAGGCGGAGCGGGCGCGATACGTCGAGGTAGACGCCTTCACGCTCGAGCAGTACGACGGCCTTCAACTGGGCGCCGGAGGCGAGCCGGCCTACACCGAGCCCCGGACGTGACAACATGGTGAGGCGCAGCCGGCGCGATCGTTTTCAGGCGTGTCCATGTCGTGAGGCGCCGTCCTCGCGGATGAGGCCGATACCTCCGGATTTGCATCCCACAGGTGCGGAAAGTCGTGCCGATTATGGCCGGACGGGCCCGCTCCCGCTGTGAAGATACGTTGAAACCGTGGTGTGGTTTTTGCATTTGACGTAGAAAAGGAACGGCGCCGCGCGTGCCGACGTGACGTCAACAAGCATGTTGTAACCATGAGCGACTGGAATCTTGACCTCTTCACGAGTGCCGTGGACGATTACGAGCGGGCCCAGTACCGCATTCTGGGCAACCTGCAGCGGGCCCGGCGCGATTTTTCCAACAACCGCATCTATCCCCATCTCGGTCAGCTCGTATCGATCCACGCCACGCTCCGTACGATTCTCGACAATACGGACAGCCTGAAAAGTGCCGTGCCGGGTTCCATCGTCGATGTGGACCTGGAGGCCGGGGAGCTGATCTACGACGAGCACGCGCTCGGCCGCGACCAGATGGAGGCGATCGAAGAGCTCATCGAGTGGGCGCTTCCGCAGATCGAGGAGGCTATCGACGAGGGCACGACGATCTTCGAGTTCGTGGAGGATCACCTCCACATGGCAGAGGTCGGCATCGTACCGTCGTACGTGCAGGAAGGATACCTCTTCGTGCCCGACTACGAGAGAGGCCAGACCCACATTCTCCAGTATAGCATGTCGATCTTCACCGGAGCCTCCGAACGGTACCGCAGCCTGCGGACCTCGCACGTGAAAAGCGTTCGGCACAAACCGGTCCACGCCTCGCCCCAGACGCTGAAGCTCTCGCTGATGGAGGAACG
>CAZXHQ010000355.1:0-2020 GCA_964640145.1 uncultured Rhodothermales bacterium
AGTTTGAAACCCCAGCGTCCCACGTCCAGCGCAAAGGCGAGGCCCCAGTAGAACACGAAGAACGCCCCGCCCGCCAGCAGCGCGAGGCCGCTGACGAGCTGCGGCTTGTGCGGATACCTGTCGGACCATTCCAGCAGCTTTTTGCCACCGAACCCCACCATGACGCTGAAAAGAAGCACCATCACGAGGATCTGACCGATGCCCTGCACCATCATGACGCCGGCCCCGTAAAGCGGGCTGTTCGAGCTGGCTGCATACGAAAGGAACTCACGAAAGACCGGAAACGGACGCCCGACGGCGAACAGGCCGACAAAGACGCCGATGACGGCGGCCTTCGTCTGAATCCTGCCGAAGAACGCGCGCACCGCGCCGGGGAGACGGCGGGTGAGGCTGTCGAGAAATCCCAGCTCGAGAATGCCCCAGAGGAGCATGGCGATGCCGAGACCGGAAAAGACGATCTGGGCCTGCGCGAGCCGAACGCCTCGCTCGTTCAGCGCGGCGACCTCCGATCCGAGCACGCCGATGAACGCGCCGTACAGCGCGCAGACGACGGTTACGCCGCCCACGAAGGCCCCGAGCGCGGTCCAGGGCCCCTTCTTCGACGATCGACGGTCCACCGAACAGGCGAGTCCGGGCAGCATGGCAAACACCACGCAATTGCACGCCGTGAAGGTCGCGGCCAGTCCGGCCACGGCCGCGAAAATAAAGCCGAATCCCATCCCGCGATCCGGATAGCCGCCGGCCAGGTCGGACGTGTTGCCGATCACAGGCGAGGCCACGACGTCGCGGCCGAAGCCGTCGACGAGGTGATAGTTCCAGAATCCGGCGATGACGACGGCCGCCGCCATCGACGCTATGGCGTACGCGGCCAGACGCCGGCGGCCGTATGCCTGGGTAAGATCCATTATCTGCTGCGATGACCTGTACGTTGCGGGGCCGTCGTCCGCCGCGCGAACGCGCTGCAGGCACGGCAAGGTAGGAAGTTAACAAAAGCCGACCTGCTTCTCCAGCGGGTCGAGCTTTAGGATTGACGGTTGAAGGTTGAAGGTTGAAGGTTGAAGGTTGAAGGTTTCATTAACCTTCCACCGAAGAATATCGCTTGGCAGCTGGCGGGGCAAGGTGCGAAACCTGTCCTACGAAGAAACGACCAATCGACTACCGGCAAACTGCCATCGGGATCGTTCCCTCCGGTGTGGAGCAGCCGGCCGTCAGGTGCGGCTGCCGATCCTGCTGTCCACGCTGGCCGGACCCGCGCCGTGTATCGCAAAGTACGCGAAAATCAGCGCATAGAGTAGCGCGAGCTCCCCGCCGTTCTGAATGGGGAAGCCGCCTTGCGGCATGTGGGCGATCACGTAGGCGGCGATCATCTCAAGGACCAGGATGATGGCGACCGGTCGCGTAAACAGCCCCACGACGATGAGCAGGCCGCCGAAGAATTCCAGCACGCCCGCCAGGCCCATCTGCGAGAAAAGCTCGGCCGTGTTGCCCGGCTCGCCGCCGAAGCCTCCGAACCATCCGAACAGTTTTTGCCCTCCGTGCTGCATGAAGAGCAGGCCGGCGCCGATGCGCAGCACGGCCTGAACGATGCCTCCAAATTTCGTCGCCCAGGAGGCAGTGCCTGAAAGGCTCGTTTCTACCATGATGTCGTCGCGTCGAGTGGGTGAAATCGTGAGCCCGACAGTGATTCGGCTCCGAACGCGCACAGTGGTCCCACCCGTACGGATGAACCGCGCGTGAAGCCGCTTCGGATAAGAGTTGATATGGGTTGGGCGGGAGAAGGGTCCCCGAATGGTCGAGCGCCCGCGCACGCCGCGCGACTCGCCTCAATACAGGAACGTGTAGTTCAGCTTGACGAGGAAGACGTTGTCGGGGAATGCGCCGAACGTATCGCCGAGATGCTCGCCAACGGCTCGATCGTAGGGAGACTCGTGCCACGGGCCGAGCGGATTCAGCCGGTCGTCGGTACCCCGGCCGTGCGTCCACACCACGTAGAGCGCCGAGCCCCGCCGGTACTCCCATC
>CAZXHQ010000355.1:2120-4588 GCA_964640145.1 uncultured Rhodothermales bacterium
CCCCGGCCGTGCGTCCACACCACGTAGAGCGCCGAGCCCCGCCGGTACTCCCATCGAAGCACGAGATTCGACTGCAGGTTTCCGAAGGCGAAGTCATCCCGCTTCGGAAAGGCCTCGAAGCGAGCCAGATCGTCTCGGTTCTGCATGATCTGAAAATCATCGTAACGGCCCCGAGCAAGGAACAGCTGGCTGTAGAGCTGAAGGGAGAGCACGGGCGTGAAGGTGACCGTCCCTCGTACCGTCAAATCGAGCGAGCGGGTGTCACGGGCGCCGAAGACCGGAACGTGGTAGAACCCGTCATCGACGGGCACGACATCCGCCAGGATGGCGCTCAGCGCCGCGCCGTCGTCGATCGGCACGTACTCGTCGGGGGCAAGCTCGGACGGAGCGGCGGAGGCCGCCCCGATGCGCCAGACGCCGCCCGCCTGCTGAAACGTCTCGTTGGACGACCAGGCGAGGACGTCGTTCTCCCACTCCCCTTCCAGGTTGCCCTCGAGGGCAAGGCGCGTACCGACGTTCCAATTACCGCGAAGACCTGCCGTGAGGGACGAGCCTCCGTTGTCATGGAAGCCGGCCGCCACCTCCGGCTCGATCTGCCAGCTCCGCCGCTCATCCGTCTCGATTTCACCGCCGATCTCGAGCACCGCGGGTGCCGCCCACGGACCCAGTCCCCTCGTCTCGTAGGGATCGTATCCGCCGAACGCGTTCTCGATCTGCGCCGAAATCTCGACCTGCTGAAATCCCTGCAGCATCCCGCCTGCGCCGAGATCGATGCTCATTCCCCGGTTCAGGCCGTCTGAGTAGGACAGCTGCTGGATGGTGAACGACTCGATGCTCGCACGCTGAAACGGTCCGAACGGTCGTCCGCCCAGCACGTCGTGCTCGATGCTGTTCAGCAGGGCGATGAAGTTGTTCTGGTTCAACTGCCCCACGTCGTTGGGATTGAACTCCGCACCGAAGACGTCCCCGCCCACGAATCCCGTCCAGGCGCCCGACCGCTTCCGGACCCACATCTTTCCCGCAAAACCCGTCTTCGCTTCGAGTCCTCCGGGACGACGCTCCGTCGCGGCGGCGAATCCCTCCAGCCCGAAGCGATTGTCGGCGAGGCGAATGTCCCAGTCCGCTCCGGCCGCCACGCTGCGTCCTCGACCCAGGACGCCCGGCGCGCTGAAACCGGTCAGTATTCCGCCGGCGGACGAGTACGAACCAATCTGCTGGGTGGCTCGGGCGACGCCGTAATGGCGCTGCGGATCGAAATTATGGCCCACCGTCGCCCCGAGCACCCCGAATGAAAGGCCTCCTGCCGTCCGTCCGGAAAGCTTGCTGGCCCCGACGATCGGCCCTTCGGCCCCGATCCGCCGCGTGTAGAGGAGCTGCCCGGGCCCGACGCTGAACGCGTAGATCTGGCTGCCCTCGACGAAGAACGGCCGCCGCTCGTCGAACTGGGTTTCGAAGGCGGTGAGATTCAACACGGCCGGATCGGACTCGACCTGTCCGAAGTCCGGGTTGATCGTCGCGTCCAGCGTAACGTTGGTACCGAGGCCGATCTTCACGTCTCCACCGACGTCCATCCCTGCATCGGTGTCGAGCGTGCCGATGGCGGCGGCATTCTCCGACGTCTGGAGCTGCGAGACCGCGTAGGGCCGAACCTGGATGTTCGGGCGAGGATCTACGCCGCGAATACCCTCCAGGAATCCGAATCGGGCGATGAGATTTCCACGATCCGCCCGCGGCACCAGCGGCCACTCGGACTGTTCGCCGAGTCGCGGGATGAGGCGCGTGAAATGGACGCCCCAGGTCTGAACGTCCTCCTCCGAAAAGCGAAGCATGCTGTATGGAATGCGCATCTCGGCAACCCACCCGTCCGGCGTCACGCTTACTTCGGAGTACCAGACGGCATCCCAGGATTCGTCGTAGCCCTGATTCGGGCCGCCGCCGCCTCCGCCCGGACCGCCGCCTCCTTCCCCCTGCGGCTCGCGCAAACCGTCGAACTGCACCCCGGCGGCGTTGACCGCGAACGTGTAGGCCGTCCGTCGATCGAAATACGAATCGACGGCCAGGATGAACCAGTCGGCTCGATTCAGTTCGTCGCGGCGCCCCAGCGCCCGGTCGATAGCCGCCGCCTCGTCGTCGAACATCGTGGCGCCGACGAAGAGGCTGTTCGCTCCGTACAGGATGCGGACCTCGGTCGGATGCGTGGCCGGCGCTCCTTCCCGGGGCTCGAATTGTCGAAATTCGGCAGCGGGTTCGGCGGCCTCCCATGCCGGCTCATCCAGCCGGCCGTCGACGCTGATGCTCCCCTGGAGCGGCACCGCGCGCATGGTTCGAGCGGCGTCCTGGCCGGACGGGCTCTGCCCCGCGTCCTGTGCGCACAGACTGTGCGCGGCGGCCGCAGCAAGCAGGACCGCGAATGCGGCGGCGGTCGATCGTGTCTTCATCGGCTGGGAGGCTTGGGTACGCAATAAGAA
>CAZXHQ010000356.1:0-4581 GCA_964640145.1 uncultured Rhodothermales bacterium
GGCCCGTTGTCGATAGCGCGCGACAACCGTTCAGTTTGTTGAACAGGTCCGCGGGTCTCCCTTCTCGGCCGGGCGCGGCACGTGTTTCGCAAGCGGCCGTCCACTCGTCCGGAGAGCTCGAGCGGCCCGCCCACAACATGTTCTTCACATCGATTACGGACCCGTTTGGGCATGGCGGTTGCAACTACTCGATGACGTGCAGCGGCTGGAGGGCCGCAGCGCTCACCCCGTCGTCCGCCAACGAAGTACTATGGAGGTTGACATGCTATACAAACTGCATCGCAGAGCAGTTGCCGGGTTGTCGTTCCTGCTCGTCATCGCCTTTACATTCGCGTCCACATCCGCTCTTCAGCGCACCGCACACAGCTCAGCCAAGGTGGTCGGTACGCCGGTGAGCCTCGGTGAACTTGTGATCGAGGACGAACGACCGCGCCTGACCAAGGAAGACATTCTCTGGCTCGCCCGCGCCATCTATTCGGAGACGAAGCGACCGCACGAGCAGGAGCTCGTCGCGTGGGTCGTTCGCAACCGCGTCGAGACCGGTTATCGGGGCCGCGACACCTACCGAGGCGTCGTCCTGGACAGGTACCAGTTCAGCGCAATCAATTCCGGCTCGCCGAAGCGCCATCACTATAGCAACCTCGAGTGGAACTCGCAGGCGGCCGGTTTTCAGACCGCGCTTTCGATCGCGGCCAAGGTGGCCACGGCTCCTGCCTCCGAACGTCCGTTTGCGAAAACGACCCGACACTTCTACAGCCAGCAGTCGATGCGAGGCGGCCGTACGCCAAACTGGGCGAAGCTGGCAAGTGCAGTCGCCCTCGACCGGCACGTCGAGGCCCATCGCTTCCGTTTCTACGAAAACATTCTGTAAGTCGCCAGGCGTTGGCGGACGCGCGCGCGCTCTTGATACGGCGGGCGGTGCAAGGCGGCTTCGCCCTACCGGGGCGCGGCCGCCTTTGTCGTTACCTGATGGAGCCAATGAGCCGGTACGAATTTATCGGCGCTGCACCGTACCATGAGGTGGCCCGTGTTCGATGCACGGCCGCACGACCCCCACAACGAGATGGTTATAGCGAGTAATCATGGCGCACCCATCAGATTTCCTCGGAGACGTCAACCGAATGTTCGCCAAGGCGGCGAAGCTGACGAAGCATCCGGCGGGGCTGCTCGAACAGATTCGCATCTGCAACAGCGTCTACGCCATGGAATTTCCTCTGAAGCGCGACGACGGATCGATCGAGGTCATTGAGGCCTTTCGGGCCGAACACAGCCACCACAAGCTGCCCGTAAAGGGGGGCATTCGGTACGCGCCGAGCGTTGCGGAAAAGGAGGTGATCGCACTGGCCTCGCTGATGACCTACAAGTGCGCGGTGGTGGACGTGCCCTTCGGGGGCGCGAAGGGCGGCATCAAGATCGACCGGAGCCAGTATTCGAGCCAGGAGATCGAGCGGATCACCCGCCGGTACACGTTCGAGCTTGTGCGCAAGAACTTTTTGGGTCCGGGCGTCGACGTTCCCGCGCCGGACTACGGTACGGGCCCTCAGGAGATGGCGTGGATCCTGGATACCTACAATCAGCTTTCCGACAACCCGCTCGACGCCCTGGCGTGCGTTACGGGCAAGCCGGTCGGACAGGGAGGCGTGCGTGGGCGCCGGGAAGCCACCGGCCAGGGCGTCTTCTACGGCATCCGCGAGGCTTGCAGGCAGGTGGACGACATGAAACGGATCGGGTTGGAGCCCGGCCTGGAAGGCAAGCGGGTCATCGTTCAGGGCCTCGGGAACGTCGGCTTTCATGCCGCCAAGTTTCTCCAGGAAGCAGGTGCCCTTATCACGGGCATTGCCGAGATGGAGGGCGCCGTCTTCAAGGAGGACGGGCTGGACGTCCAGGACGTGCATGCCTTCCGGCAAGAGCACGGCTCGCTACTTGGTTTTCCAGGCGCGGAAGACGTGACGCCTACCGAAAAAGCGCTCGAGATGGACTGTGATATCCTCCTTCCGGCGGCGCTTGAAGAGCAGATCACGACGAGCAACGTCCGCAGCGTCCAGGCGCGCATCATCGCCGAGGCGGCCAACGGACCGACCTCGTCGGACGCGGACGAGATTCTCCTGGAGCGAAACGTGCTGATCCTGCCGGACCTCTACCTCAATGCCGGCGGCGTTACCGTGTCTTACTTCGAATGGCTGCGTAATCTCTCGCACGTTCGATTCGGGCGCATGAGCAAGCGCTTCGAGCGAAACACGCAGCAGAAGCTCATCGAAGCCGTCCAGCAGGCGACCGGTCAGCAGTTCGGACCCGAGGTCATCGAAGGCATCGTACAGGGCGCCGACGAGATCGACCTGGTGAACTCGGGGCTTGAGGAGACGATGATTTTTGCGTACGGCGAGCTCCGAGAGATTGCAAAGCGCCGCGACACCGACCTGCGGACAGCCGCCTTCGTCAGCGCCATCAACAAAATCGCCGTGCTGTACGAGGAGATGGGGATCTTCCCGTGACGCGGAACGTGTCGGCCGGGGCCGTATGATCCTACCGGGCCCATTCGGCGCCATTCCGCCGGTGAGGACCGGCCGACAGCGATTCGCCGCGAGCGGGCGCAGAACTTCGAACCAGGTCTAACCTGCCTGAGAGCAGCCGGGCGCCGCGCACTCGGCTGAGAGTCTGCCGACGCCAGGCTGTACCGGCGAAGGGTCGTTTCGAGAGACGCATGCGGATTGCGCGCATGCGGTCCGACGTTGACGCGTCCACCCCGGCGAGTACATCACCCGCATCCGCTCGTCGAGCCGCAGTTGGGGCAGGAGTAGCAGGAACCGCTGCGCACCGTGATGGAGCCGCAGTTCGGGCAGGCCGGACTGTCCTCGTGGTTGCGGAAGGCGGTGTCGGCGGTGGACGGCTCGCCGTCATTCGCCCTGACCATGGTGCCCATGAATGCTTCGACGGTCTGTCCGACGAGCGGATCGGCTTCGTCGACGGGCTCGTCGAACTCTATCTCCACCTGCTCCTCGTCCTCAGCCCCCCCGTCGCGGTCGACCTCGCCCGCAACGGCGTCAGTAGGGTTTACGGCTTCTTCCTCTTCCTTCTGCGTGCCCAGGAACTTGAGCGACAGGTAGCGGAAGATGTAATCCATGATCGACTTCGCGATCGGGATCTGCTTGTTGTTCGTAAAGCCGCTCGGCTCGAAGCGCATGTGGCTGAACTTGTTGCAGAGATCCTCGACCGGGACGCCGTACTGCAGCGCGATGGAAATCGACGTGGCGAAGGCGTCCATCAGACCCGAGATCGTCGATCCCTGCTTCGCCATGGTGATGAAGATCTCGCCGGGCAGGTGCGAATCGGGATACAGGCCGATGTGCAGATAGCCCTCATGGCCGGCAATGGAGAACTTGTGCGTCATGGACGGCCGCTCGTCGGGGAGGCGTTTGCGGACCGGTTTGTAGACCACTTTTTCGACGACCTTCTCGGCGATCGCCGGCTCGCCGGCGGCCATGCCGTCGCCGGAGGCTGCCTTCTTCTTCTTCGTGTTGCCGTCTTTCGAGGTGGAAAGCGGCTGGCTCCGCTTCGAGTTCTCGCGGTAGATCGCGAGCGCCTTCAGACCGAGCTCCCATCCCTTCACGTAGGCGTCGGCGATCTCCTCCACCGTGGCGTCCTCCGACATGTTTACCGTCTTCGAGATGGCGCCCGAGATGAACGGCTGGACGGCCGCCATCATCTTGATGTGCCCCATGTGGTGGATGGAGCGCTCACCCTTGAACGGCTTGAAGGCGCAGTCGAAGACCGGCAGGTGCTCCGTGTCGAGGTCGGGCGCACCTTCGATCGTATCGTTCTCGTCGATGTATTCGATGATCGCCTTGATCTCGTCCGCGGAATAGCCGAGGCGCCCGAGGGCCTGCGGCACGCTCCGGTTGACGATCTTCATCATGCCGTCGCCTTTGCCGGCGAGGAGCTTATATTTCACCAGGGCGATGTCGGGCTCGATGCCCGTCGTGTCGCAATCCATCATGAAGCTGATCGTGCCGGTCGGGGCCAGCACGGTCGCCTGTGCGTTGCGGTACCCGAACCGCTCGCCTGCCTCCACGCAGTACGACCAGGTCTCTTTCGCCGCTTCGACGAGATAGTCGGGGCAGGACGGATTGATGTCGTTGACCGCGTTGGCATGCATCCGCATCACCTCGAGCATCGGTTCCCGGTTCTTCTCGAAGCCGGCGAAGGGGCCGATCTTCTTGTTGGCCGCGATCTCGGCGCTGCGGGCATAGGCTTCGCCGTGCTCGATGGCCATCAACGCACTCGCCACGGCCCGGCCCTCGTCACTGTCGTACGGCAGACCCAGCGCCATCAGGGCGGCGCCGAGGTTCGCGAAGCCCAGGCCGAGGGGGCGGTAGTCCCGCGAGTTCCTGGCAATCGAGGCGGAGGGATAGCCGGCGTTATCGACCAGAATCTCCTGCGCCGTGATGAAGATGCGCGCGGCAGCGCGGTAGCGCTCGACGTCGAACGAGCCGTCCTCCTTCTGGAACGTGCGCAGGTTGAGGCTCGCCAGGTTGCAGGCCGAGTTGTCCAAGAACATGTACTCCGAGCAGGGATTGCTGGAGT
>CAZXHQ010000357.1:0-4573 GCA_964640145.1 uncultured Rhodothermales bacterium
AAGGGTCCGAATCATGAAGGGAACGCGTCCCTTTCGTTGGACGTGCCGCTGCGTGAGATCGAGAAGA
Source organism: uncultured Rhodothermales bacterium (assembly GCA_964640145.1). GTDB lineage: Bacteria > Bacteroidota > Rhodothermia > Rhodothermales > VXPQ01 > CAZXHQ01. Next base: position 68 of record CAZXHQ010000357.1, read on the forward strand.
CGCTGCCGCGGCGCGTGCTCTCCGCGAATGACTGGGAGCACTGGCGGACGTGGGGCTACGTAGTGGTGAGCGACGCCGTGCCGCCGGACCACATCAAACGCCTAAAAGCGTTTCTCTGGGAATTTCAGGAGATGGATCCCGATGATCCGTCGACCTGGATCGGCGACCGCCGCCGCCACGAGATGGAGGAGCTCAACAACGCGGGCATGGTGGAGGTCTACAATCACCAGCTGCTGTGGGACACGCGCCAGACCGAGCGCATCTATGACACATACGTCGACATCTGGGACCGCGAGGATCTCTGGGTGACCATCGATCGCGCCAACCTGAATACTCCGAACCGCGGCGAGCGCACCTTCGAGGGGTTCATCCACTGGGACGTCGACACGTCGCACGATCCGCTGCCGGTGAACGTGCAGGGCGTTCTTTCCCTTGTCGATACAAATGAGGAGATCGGCGGCTTCCAGTGCGTCCCCGAGCTCTTCCGGACGTTCGACGAGTGGCTGGCTGAGCAGCCGGAGGAGCGCGATCCCTATTACCCGAACGTGGGCGACTTCGACGTCGAGTTCATTCCGTTGAATGCAGGGGACCTCCTTATCTGGAATTCCCTTCTGGCACACGGCGTCAAACCGAATCGCTCGGAGGACCGCGCTCGGATGGCCCAGTACGTGTCGATGTACCCTGCCGACGAAGGCAACGAGGCGCTGCGCCGGAACCGTATCCGGCTCTGGCGCGAGCGCGAGCACCCGCAGGGCGTGGCCTTCCCGGGAGACCCACGGAATCTGGAGAAGAACCGGTACGGCAGGGCCGAGCTGAACGATCTGGGCCGGCGCCTCCTTGGACTGACGTCGTGGCGCTCATGAGATCGGTCTGCTACATTCTGTTCGCGACGATGCTGACGGCCACACCGCTTCGCGCCCAGGAGGCCCCGCGCCTCATCGACGAGATCCGTGCCCACCAGAGCGGAACGGCCGTCTGGTGGACGGGACACAACGGGTGGCTGATCAAGTCCGGTGACATCGTCGTCGGAACGGACCTCATCCTCGAACTCCCCGGCCGCCTCGAGCCGCCGCCGGTCAGCGCATTGGAGCTCGCCCCGGAGATCGACGTCGCTTTCATCACGCACGGTCACGGCGACCACTTCGGGCGACGGACGGTCCGCATCCTGCTCGAACACTCGGACTGCATGTTCGTCATCCCGGCAAGCACGGTCGACATCGCGCACGAGCTGGGCATCCCTGACGACCGTCTCCACGTGGCCGAGCCCCGAACGTCCTTCACCGTACGCGGCGTCGAGGTCGAGGCCCTGCGGGCTATTCACGGCAATGAAAAATTCGCGGTCTACTACGAAGCAAACCTGCTCGACTGCGGCTACCTCATCACGCTCGACGGGAGGTCGTTCCTGCAGCCCGGCGACTCGGTGTTGCTCGAGGACCATCTGTTTCTCGAGCACGTAGACGTTCTATTTTTCTCCCCGACCGAGCACAACATGTTCATCGATCGGTCCGTTCTCCTCATCAACGCGCTCGAGCCGGACTACATCCTGCCACAACATCACAGCACGATGCAGTACGATGAAGCGAGCCGGTTCTGGGCGAAGGGATATCCTTCCGAGGTGAAGGTGCACCTTACGGAGTCGCTGCAGAAGCGATACCACGTCGCCGTACCGGGCGTGCGCATCGACATCGAGTGAGTTTGGCCGAGAGTTGTGATTCCGGCCCGGACCAGCCATACTACGCACCGACTTGCCCGCCACCATTCAGACATTACGCTGCGAACCATGAAATTCGGTCTGCTCTCGGTATCGTACTCCGGGCTCTGGTATGACGGCCCCCCGCTCTCACTCGAAGAGCAGATCGTCAAGGCTAAAGAGCTTGGCTTCGACGGATTCGCGGTCGAGACGAAGCGCCCCGTGGCCTCGCCCGTCGATCTTTCGGAGGCCGACCGGCGCAGCATCAAGTCGACCGCCGAGGGCGAGGGCATCGAGCTGTGCGCGGTCGAGAGCATGTCGAACTTCGCCAGTCGTAAGATGGAGGAGCGAGAGAACAACCTCGCCATGATGCGCGAGGTGCTGCGGCTCGCTTACGACCTCGACGTCGAGCTGGTAAAAATATTCGCAGCCTGGCCCGGCATCGTCGACGACGAGGAGGATACCGCCTTCTATGCTCCGTACGAGCGAGGCAGTTACTACAAGCAGCAGTACGGCCCGGACCTCCGACGGTGGCATCGGGCCGTCGAGGGCATCCGTGAAGTGGCGGAATGGGCGAAAGACCTCGGCATCACCCTCGCTCTTCAGAATCACGCGCCCGTTCTGCGGCCCGGCTACGAGGATGCGCTGGCGATGATGCGGGAGGTCGACCGCGAAAACGTCAAGCTGTGCATAGACGCCCCCTTGTTCGACGGGCGCCAGGACGACGACTACGTTCGGGAAGCCGCCCGGGCGTGCGGCGACGACATCCTTCTGAGCCACTTCGGCTCCTGGAATTTCAGCGCGAACGAGCACGGCGAGCCCATCCAGGACGTCGCCCCGAATATCGCAGTCCGCGTCAACTATGAGGCATTCGTGGCGGGCCTCCGGGAGATCGGCTACGACGGCTATCTCGTCGCCGAATACTGCCTTCCGTGCATCCGCGATCACCGCCTGGCGGGCATCGAGGGGATCGACCTGGCCACGCGGCTCTCCCTGCAGTACATGACGGAGGTCGTGCAGCGTACCGCCGTACATGCTTGACGCGCCATGACGAGCTCGATCCAGCGGCCGCTCGGCCGCTTTCAACTCCGTTCTTCGGCACACGTTCGTACGACATGAGCGGCTGGCTCACGGCGCGCCTGCGCCTCATGATGTTCCTGCAGTTTTTCGTATGGGGCGCCTGGTACGCGACGGCGGGCAATTATATGGCTGCGGTCGGCATGACCGACGTCATCTACTGGGCCTACATGGCCAGTCCCATCGGTTCTCTGGTCTCGCCCTTCTTCCTGGGCATGGTCGCCGACCGCTACTTCCCCGTGCAGAAAGTCATGGGGGTCATGCACGTCCTCAGCGGCGTCTTCGTCTTCGCGGCGCCGTTCGTGGCGGAAGGCGCCTTCGTCTCCAGGCCGCTCTTTCTTCTCCTGCTCCTGCTGCACATGCTCTGCTACATGCCGACGGTGGGTCTGGCGATGGCCACGGCGTTCCACAACCTGGACGACCGCGAACGGCAGTTTCCGCTGATTCGAGCGTTTGGGAGTATCGGGTGGATCGGCGCCGGCTTTCTCGTCAGCTACGTGCTGCACGCGGACCAGACGGCGCTGCCCATGCAGATCGCCGGGGGCGGAGGCATCCTCATGGCCGCCTATTGCTTCACGCTGCCGAACGTCCCGCCGCCCGCGGCCAGCCAGCGTACCACGTTCCGCGAGATCGTGGGGATCGACGCACTGAAGCAGCTCGGGTCGAAATCGTTTCTCGTCTTCATTGTGAGCCTCGTGCTGACGAGCATTCCCCTCGCCACGTATTACGCCTACGTGCCTGTCTTTTTGAACGCCGCCGACATCTCGGATCCGGCGTTCAAGATGACGTTCGGGCAGATGTCGGAGATCGTCTTCCTGCTGCTCATGCCGTGGTTCTTCATCAAGTTCGGCGTAAAGCGAGTTCTGGTTATCGGGATGACGGCCTGGGTGGTGCGCTACGGCCTCTTCGCCGTCGGCGCCATGGGTGCCCCGACGGCGTTCATCCTCCTCGCCATCATTTTGCACGGCATCTGCTACGGCTTCGTGTACATCGCCGGACAAATCTATATCGACAAGGTAGCCTCGCCGTCGATTCGCGCGCAGGCGCAGGGCCTGTTCGTGCTCGTGACCTACGGGCTGGGTCAGGGACTCGGGACCCTCATCGCCGGCGGCGTCTTCAACCGCGTCGTGACGGGGGCAACGCTGCACGAATGGCAGCTCTTCTGGCTCATGCCGCTCGCCTTCGCAGCGTTCGTGACCGTGCTGTTCGGGTTTTTCTTCAAAGAGGAGTCCGAGACCGCGGCGGCGTAGACGACCAGATGTCCGAGCGGCCTAGTCCGCCACCTCCACGATCAGGTCGATTTCTACCGCAATATTGCCGGGAAGAGCGCCCATGCCCACGGCGGCGCGCGCATGACGTCCCTTCTCGGCGAACACCTCCACCATCAGGTCCGAAAATCCATTGACAACCGCCGGTTGATCGCCGAAATCAGGCGCGGAGTTCACCATGCCCGTCGCTTTCACCACGCGCCTGACACGGTCGAGATCGCCCAGCTCGTCCTTCAACACGGCGAGCAGGTTGACGCCCGTCAGCCGCGCCGCTTCGTATCCTTCCTCTACGGTCAGATCGCTGCCCAGCTTGCCCTGGATCTGCGTCCCGTCAGGGCGCGTGGGTCCTTTCCCCGAAAGAAACAACAGATTGCCGGTCCGAACGGCGTTGACGTAGGTAGCTACCGGCGCAGTCGGCGCCTGGAGCTCGATCCCGAGCTCTTCGAGCCTGGATTCGACGTCCTGCGCGGA
>CAZXHQ010000358.1:0-4571 GCA_964640145.1 uncultured Rhodothermales bacterium
AACGGCACCGCCGGGCGGGAGACCGAGCAGTTCGCGGCGGACGTGCTGGAGGAGACGGACGACCCGCCGGTCTGCGTGCTCGTCAGTGAGGCCGGTGCCTCGGTGTATTCGGCCAGCGAGGTGGCCATCGAGGAATTTCCCGACCTGGACGTCACCGTGCGCGGGGCCATCTCCATCGGCCGCCGCCTGCAGGACCCGCTCGCGGAGCTGGTCAAGATCGATCCGAAGTCGATCGGCGTGGGCCAGTACCAGCACGACGTCGACCAGAGTCTGCTGAAGCAGAAGCTGGAAGAGACCGTCGAAAGCTGCGTCAACTTCGTCGGGGTGGACCTCAACATGGCCTCCAGGGAGCTGCTGCGCTTCGTCGCGGGCATCACAGCGTCTGTCGCCGAGAACATCGTCGCCCACCGGAACGAGCGGGGCGCCTTCTCGACGCGTCAGGACCTTCTGGGCGTCAGTCGTTTCGGTCCGAAGACCTTCGAGCAGGCCGCCGGCTTCCTGCGCATCCGCGGAGGCGACAACCCGCTCGACAACACCGGCGTTCACCCCGAGAGCTATGCCGTCGTCGAGCGGATGGCAAGCGACCTGGGCGTGGCCCCGGAGGAGATCACCGGAGTTCCGGAACGTCTCCAGCGTCTCGATCTGCAGCATTACGCCACCGCCAGTACGGGCCTGCCGACGCTGCGCGACATCGTCGCCGAGCTCGAGAAGCCCGGCCGCGACCCGCGCGAGGCGTTCCGGTACGCCCGCTTCCGGGCGGACGTCACCAAAGTCTCCGATCTGGAAGAGGGGATGGTGCTTGAGGGCGTGATCACGAACGTCACCAACTTCGGCGCGTTCGTCGATCTCGGCGTCAAGCGCGACGGGCTCGTACACATCTCGCAGCTGGCGGACCGGTTCGTGAAGGATCCGACCGACGTGGTGAAGGTCGGAGAGGTCGTCACAGTGCGCGTGATGAAGATCGACGAGAAGCTGAACCGGATCAGCCTCTCGATGCGATTGGGAGGGGAGAATAACGGATCGCGCAAGGAGAGGAATCGGTGATTCCGAAGTTATACGTCGTGCCGCATCGGGTCTATATAGATAGCTCTATATCGAACCGGGTCACCGACAGCGACGTTCTATGTTGCACGATACGACACGTAGATACCTAGCGCGCTCCGGGTTTACTGACATGCAGTCCGAAGCACTTGCCGATCTGGCCTCTGAAATCGACCTCGGCGTTGCCCACCTGGATGCCAGGTTCGAGCATCGGATCGACGAGCTGGATGCCAAATTCGAACGCCGGATCGACGAGCTGGACGCCAAGCTTGAACGGCAGATCGAGAAGTTGTTCTCTCACGTCGACGCCCGAATTGCGGATCTCAGCACGAGGTTCGCAACCAAGGAAGATCTCGAACTGGTCGAGACGCGCATGCGACGCGACATGAACGCCATGGAAGCCCGCCTCACCTGGCGCTTCGTCGCGCTGACGGTATTTCTCGGCACGGTGCTGAGCCTGGTCAACATCTTCGTGTCGTAATTGCCCGCAAATCTCGCACCTCCGCCGGCATGCCTCAGGCCGCCGCCCTCCTGGTATTTGCAACGAAGTAACACGAGGCCGGCATAGATTGGAGGGTGCTGCAGTAAGCTATGCGTTCCGACCGGGTTAAACGATCCGGGCCGGCCGTCGAAGCGACCGTCACTCTGCCCGCCTTACGATGCGAGGCCTTCTTCCATTCCGTAAGCACGCCGCGCGCGTCCTCACCGTAGTCTGCCTGGCCGCGACGACAGCGGGATGCTACAGCATGCGCGGCTCTTCCGGCGGCGGCATGACCGGTTTCGAGCCGCCGCGCCGGCTTGTCGTCTCCGATATTGCGCTGCCGGAGGGCTATCAAATCGATGTCGTCGCCGGCGGCCTGACGTTCCCCACGGGCATTACCTTCGATGATCGAGGACGGCCGTACGTCACGGAGTCCGGCTATTCCTACGGCGAGCTGTTTACGACGCCTCGCCTGCTGCGTCTCGACGGCGACGGGACGGTGACCGTCGCCGAAGGCGGTCGAAACGGCCCGTGGACGGGAGTCAGCTATCACGACGGGCACTTCTTCATCGCCGAGGGTGGGGTATCAGAGGGTGGGCGGATCCTACGCCTCGCCGAGGACGGCGGCGAGACGAGGGTCCTCGTCGACAGCCTGCCCAGTCTGGGCGACCATCACACGAACGGTCCGGCGGTCGGACCGGACGGATGGATCTACTTCGGGCAGGGGACGGCCACCAATGCGGCGGTCGTAGGGCCGGACAACGCCGAGTTCGGGTGGCTGGAGCGGCATCCTGACTTTCACGACACGCCGTGCCGCGACGTGACGCTCGCCGGCACCAACTTTAGCTCGGGCAATCCGCTCACGCCTGCCAGCGACGACGTATCGACCGGCGCGTATGTGCCCTTCGGCAGGGCGACGGGCAGCGGCCAGGTGATCTCCGGACGCGTGCCGTGCAACGGGGCCATACTGCGCGTCCGGCCGGAGGGCGGCGAACTGGAGCTCGTCGCCTGGGGGCTTCGCAACCCGTTCGGGTTGGCCTTCTCGCCGGATGGGAGGCTCTTCGTGACCGATAACGGTTACGACGACCGCGGCAGTCGGCCGGCCTGGGGCACGGCGGATTATCTGTGGGCCGTCGAACGGGGGACGTGGTACGGATGGCCGGATTTCGCCGGCGGCGTGCCGATCCGCGTATTCGATCCGCCGGGCAAACGGGCCCCGGTTCCCGTTCTTGCTGAACATCCGGGAACGCCGCCGCATCCGGCCGCCGTTTTTGCGGTGCATTCCTCTTCCAGCGGGCTGGATTTTTCGCGCAGCTCGCGCTTCGGCTATGAAGGGGACGCGTTCGTCGCCCAGTTTGGCGACATGGCGCCGGCCGTAGGGAAGGTGCTCGCGCCTGCGGGCTTTCGTGTGGTTCGGGTGGATCCGGAAACGGGGGTCGTCAGCGGCTTCGCCGCGAACAAGGGAAAGAAACGCGAGCCCGCATCGCGGCAGGGAAGCGGCGGCCTCGAGCGACCGGTCGCGGTTCGCTTCAGTCCGGATGGATCGGCCCTTTACGTGGTCGACTTCGGTGTAATGACGACGGTAGACGGCGTCGTGCGTCCCCGCCCGGAAACCGGCGTGGTGTGGCGGATCAGCGTAGAGGAGCAGCCATGACCAGACGTGCCGCCGGCCTCTGCCTGATTTTGATCGTCGTCGCACTGCAATCCGGATGTGGAACGGCTCGCCGGGGCGTCCCCACGCAGCGTCCGTTTATGCCGGAAAGTGCCGAGATCGAACGCGGTCGCCACGTGTTCATGCGATACTGCAACAACTGCCATCCGGGCGGCGAGGCCGGCCTCGGCCTTGCCATCAACAACAAGCCGCTGCCCGCCTGGCTCATCCGGTTCCAGGTGCGGCGCGGCCTCGGCGCCATGCCCTCATTTTCGGGCGACGTTATCTCCGACGAAGAACTGGAGGAACTGTCGCGTTACCTCGTCGCGCTCCGCAGGCATGATTAGCGGCCTCGGTCCGTCGACGGCGACACTTACGAACGCTCGTGTCGTCGAAGCAGAAGTTCGATCCCGACAATTTTTCCGGACGAATCAAAACATCCGGCCCGGCATGGGCCGAAGCGGAAACGGCCCTCTCGGAGGGTTGGGGAGCATGCGGGCCGTAACGTCAGTACACGCTGAGCAGGCCTCGAAACATAGATTGCGCAATCCGATACGTCTGAGTTTTGAGGAGGGCGGACGCCGTCGCGACCGCATCCGGCCCGGCATGGACGCGGAAACAAAGCCTTATGAGTGATCAATCAGATGCGCAGCTCGCTGACACCGGCGAGCGTATGATTCCCACCGCGGAGGGAGAAGTCAGTCTCGTCTTCTCGCGCCATGAGTATGCCTACAGATATGCACGGCAATTCGTTGGTGAGAAAGACGTCCTGGACGTAGGGTGCGGCACGGGATATGGCTGCAAGATTCTGGCTGCGCAGGCCAGACATGTGGTTGGGATAGATCATGATGCCGGTGCCATTGCCTACTGCCGTACTCATTTCGATGCGCCGAATTTGGTATTCAAGCAAGCGGACGTAACGAGCCTCAAGATTAACAGTGAATTCGATGTCGCCGTGTCGTTTCAGGTTATAGAACACGTGCACGACACGGACGATTTCGTGCGTCGGATGAAGCAGGCCGTCAGGCCGAAAGGTCTGATTTTGATAACGACACCCAACGTCAAGTCCTCCGCGCCTGGAGGTGATGTCAACCCGTTCCATCTCAGCGAGATGAACTACGAGCAGTTTACGTCTCTGATCAGTCGCCACTTCAGTGACTACCGGATGCTGGGCGTGGGCTATCCGTCGCGAAATTGGCTGCGCAGTATGATCCAAAAGCTTCCACTGTACCGGAAGATCGGCCTTCTACTGAAGCGCGGTAGCAGCATTAAAAGCGTCGCCGCGAAAGCCTTGGACGCGACGCGGTTCGCGGTGCTGGAAGACGGCATTGCCGAGGAGGCCATCGACCTGCTCGCCGTCTGCACGAACGAGCAGGATCCCCTATAACGAGGCCGGCG
>CAZXHQ010000359.1:0-4547 GCA_964640145.1 uncultured Rhodothermales bacterium
ATAACGAGCGCATTATGCCGCCCTACAAGTGGGTGAAGATGATCCAGGCCGAGCTGAAGGCCGGCAGCTGGAAGGTCATCTGCGAGGCCCGCGAGAGCGGCACCGCCGGTCTGTATCGTCCGAACGGCGAGGTTCGGTCGGGACTCGTGGAGGAGATTGCCGACCTGATCGACCAGGACCGTCTGATTTTCGAGGCGCCGAAGAAGCCGCAGCAGGTCTGGTTCATCCAGACCCTCGGTACGAACGTCAACCTGGGCAACATCAGTCCGGAGGAGGTTCTCCCTCTTGAGACGTTGCGGCTGGGTCTTCGCTCCGACACGCTCTTCGAGTTCTTTTCCTCACCCGATCTTTCCGCGCTGGGCGTGAACGGTGAGCCCGACACGGACGGCGATCCGGAGGGTGTGTAGGGGTTCTGTTTCTGCTCTTCAGCGACGGAGTGTGCGACCGCATCTTGAAGAAACTTTTGATCGCGCCCTCTTTTTAAGGATCGCCTTCACGGAGAATTCCGGATCCGATGCAGCTGCTCGACGTAGGGTGGTTTGCGCATCGGAAAACCGGCTGACGCATTATATTGGGCTGAGCCGCTTTTGCGGCTTTTTCTGTCTGAATCAATGCGCGGCCTCACTCAGCGTCCATAAGATCGATTTCGAACCATGGCACGGAAGGACCAGCTTACAGGTCGCGGCCCTAAGACGGGAAACCACGTCTCGCATTCGAACAACAGGGTGAAGCGCAGCTTCAACCTGAACCTTCAGAAGAAGCGGTTCTACATCCCGGACGAGGACCGGTACGTCACTTTAAAGGTGTCGACCAAGACCTTGAAGACCATCAACAAGAACGGCATTCAGGCCGTGATCGACGAGGCGCGTCGCCAGGGCGTGCGCATCTGATCTCGGTTCAATGACGGCCGAAACGAATAGACGGGAAGAGACGACATGGCAAAAGGAAGAGGCGTCCGCATCCAGGTGATCCTCGAGTGCACGGAAGCCCCGGGCACGTCGAGGTATGCGACGACGAAGAACCGTCGCAATACCACCGAACGCCTGGAGATTAAGAAGTACAATCCCAAGCTGCGCAAGCACACGCTGCATCGTGAGATCAAGTAGCGCGCTGTCAGCGAGCGCCTCGCCGAGCGGCGTTCCATCGCGTGTGCACCCACGAGCGGCGTTCGCGGCCTAGAAATAATAAACCGCAGGATAGAACGATGGCAAAGAAGCAGACATTCGGCGACAAGGTTCGCAAGCAGCGGGACTCCGGTCGGCAGATGGCCAAGATCGTCACCGCCGAGAAGAAGCCGAACGGCCAGTACCGGTTCAAGGTGAAGATGGTCAGCGCGGACGATGTCAACGACGAGTTGAAGGCGGCCAGGCAGGCGCTCTAAGCAGTCGAGCGTTGAAGGTTCGTCGTATCCCTGATGCCGGGCTCGCTATCGAGATGCATCGAGAGCGTGCAACCTTCAACCGACAAGAAATCGGGGCGTAGCGCAGTCCGGTAGCGCATCTGCTTTGGGAGCAGAGGGTCGTCGGTTCAAATCCGGCCGCCCCGACACGAGAGAGACCGCCTGCAGCCCTGTTGGAAGCAGCACACCTGCGCCCGTAGCTCAACTGGATAGAGCAGCGGACTTCTAATCCGCAGGCTGCAGGTTCGAGTCCTGCCGGGCGCGCTTTCGATCCACCCTTCTTTTATGTCTCGCCCGAGAACGCATGGCGCAGTCCGGCTGACCTACCGGGTTGGCGCCAGGAGGTCCTGAACGTGCGGGGCCGGACGTCTCAGCGCCGGCCGGCGCCCGTCAGCGAGTGAAGCCCGAGAGACGCGGTGCACTCCGGAGATGTGCAGGCCTGAGGTGCGAAGCGGCGGTATCGAATAGCCTGAGCAACGATGCCGACCGTCGACCAATAGGCCGGAGTTCATCTGCAACTTCGGCCGAGGGCGACCCGTCATTCCGACGCGGCGCGCCTGAACTGGCCACCCTACCATGGCTGACGTGCCGCCTGCTGCGCAGGGGCCGTTCTACGCCATGCGGGCTTTCTGTTGAGAACCGACGTCGAGCGTCAGTCGAAGCAGAATGGCCATGATGAAGATGATGAGCCCGTAGATCGGTGCAATACTCGACACCTTCAGTCCACCCATGACGATAGCTGGCGAGACATCTCCGGCCGCTTCGATTGCCGTCATCATTTGGTAGAGGCCTATCGCCTGGCTGAGAATTCCAAGGACGAAGGCGAGCAGCCCCAGGTGAAATAGAATGCGGCTCCAGGAGGACGCGTCTTCACCTCGGCTCCGAATCGTCATCGAAGCCTTGAGCGCGACGCCTAATACCAATACGGCCAGGACGGTGAGCGGTAGCATGAATAGCAAGCCGCCCGCGAAGAACAGATCAATCATCATCAAATCCTCTTTCTGTGCGGTGAGCACTGCGAGACGAAAGCTATGGTGTAGTTCGTCGTCGGTTTCAGCTATTCGGCAGATGACGCCGAGACTGGCGCGCTTAACGGCGCAGTCGGCACAAATAGCGATTCTATCGGTGAATGCCGTCGGCCGATGCTGTACCTTCGACGGTCGACGGCGAGCCCACGTTCGTCGACGATTCGGTGCAAATCGACCGCGTCCGGCGTTCCTTGCCGGTAGAAGCGCTTCGCCGTCTGTATGTTAAGGATGTTCCCGGTTCTGACATTCCGACGGCCGGACCAACCTTGCCGTCACACCGACGAGATGACCCCGGATGCAATCGCGAGCGAAGACGCGGTGGACATGGTCTCATAACGCGCATGCGTCAGTCTGGATACACATCCTGTTCTGGAGCGTGATGTTCGTCTTCTTCGTCCTCTATTTCGGGCGCGAGGCTGACGGCTACAATCAAAGCGTGCTCTTTGTAGCGCTTCTGCTGCCTGTGGCAATGGCCACGACGTATTTCGCCACGAACTTCCTCGTGCCTCGTTTTCTTCTCCACGGCCGATTCGGGCTCTTCGCGCTCTACGCCTTGTACGCTCTTATCGGATCGATTTACCTGGAGCTCGTCGTGCTCATCGTTTCGTTCACCCTGCTCGCGAGCTTCGACATGAGCGCCATGAGTCCACCTACTCTAGACGTATTCGGTCTGGTCGTGGCCCTGTACGTCGTAGTTTTTCTCGCGGTGGCCGCTGACTTGGCCATGCGGTGGCATCGGCTCCATACCGAACATGACGCGACAGAGCGGGCTCGGCTCGAAGCGGAGCTGGCGCTGAAGCAAGCAGAGCTGGCTCGGCTCAGGACGCAGATGCAGCCGCACTTTCTCTTCAACACCCTGAATAACCTCTATGGTCTCACGCTCGAACGCTCCGAGGACGCCCCGGAGGTCGTGCTGCGCATCTCGGCGATGCTCGATTACGTCCTCTACGGTTGCGAGCATCCGCTCGTACCGTTGCACGGCGAGATAGAGCACCTCGAAACGTACCTGGATCTGGAGCGGCTTCGCTACGACGAGCGGTTAGAGGTCCGGCTTTGCGTCGACGACGACCTGCCGGATGGATGCGTCGCGCCTCTCCTGCTTACCCCCTTCGTCGAGAACAGCTTCAAGCATGGCGTCGCACGTACGACGGGCGCGACGTGGATCGCCATACAACTCCACACGTCCGACGGGGAGCTACATTTCCATGTAGAGAACCGTAAACCGGACGGGTCCGGCGCGCGGGACCGTGCGAATACCGGGAAATCCTTCGGCATCGGTCTGGAAAACGTTCAACAGCGGCTTCGGTTACTGTATCCCGGCGCGCATCTCCTAGAGATTGAAGACGAGGACGACCGGTACGCCGTGCACCTTCGCATCCCGATCCACCCCTGTCCTGGAACCGTCGAGCTGGAGGCAGCGGTATGATTCGATGCCTGATCGTTGATGACGAGCCCATTGCCATTCGCGTGCTCAACACGCACCTGGAAAAGATCCCGGATGTGCAGGTCGTCGCGACCTGCACGAACGCGCTCGATGCCCTACAGGCCCTGAGGGTGCATGCGACCGATCTTGTATTCCTGGACATCGAAATGCCCGAACTGTCGGGCATCGATTTCGTCGAGTCTCTTGCGAGTCCGCCCGACATCGTGTTCACGACCGCGCACCGCGACTATGCCGTACGCGGGTTTGATCTCGATGCGGTGGACTACCTGCTGAAGCCGGTCGCCTTTCCGCGATTATTGCGGGCCGTTGAAAAATACCGGCGAAAAATGGGATCCGAGGATATGGAGAGTCCGATGGGGGGCATCGAGACTATCGAAGACTCCATTAACGTGCGCGTGGGCCGGCGCACCGTACGCGTTGCGCTGGAGGACATCATCTACGTGGAGAGCCTGAGCGATTATGTGATCATCCACGCCGAATCGGACCGGTATACGACGAAGGTTCGCATCCGTGATCTGGAGGAACAGCTTGCACCGTTCGGCATCGTTCGCATCCACAGATCCTATCTGGCAGCGTTGCCCCGCGTGGATTCGTTCACTTCTTCGGAGGTGCAGCTCGGGGAGACGGTCCTCCCCGTCAGCCGGTCCTACCAAAGGGAGGTGATGGCACGGCTCGA
>CAZXHQ010000360.1:0-1606 GCA_964640145.1 uncultured Rhodothermales bacterium
GGATCTCGTCGAATCGCGCCTCCTGCAGTGCGGCGGCCAGCTCCGCCAGGTTCGCTCCGACGGAGAAGTTGCTGCCTTCGTTCGCGATGACGAGCCCCTTCAGGGAGCGGTCGGTCTCGACCCGATCGATGGCGTGCCGCAGGCTCGACATCAGATCGCGGCCCAGCGTATTGGCTTTCGTCCTGAACTCGAAAAGGGCGACGCCGTCACCGACGTCGAGAAGCCCGGCCGCCTCCGAACTCCAGATCTCACGGCCCGCGCCGGCCTTCACGACCTCCAGCGATAGCTGGTCATCCGGCCGGGGCTCCTCGACGTACTTTCGGCTTACCGGGACGAAGACCTCCTCGCGTCCCTCCGTTCGCCGATGGAAGCCCGGGCGCGCGTCGGATCGCATGCGTTCCACCCACGAAGGCACGTCGAGTCCCCGCTGCCGAAGGTCGTCGAAGATCCGCTCGAAGCCAAGCAGGTCCCACGTCTGAAACGGCCCGAGCTCCCAACCGAAACCCCACCGAATCGCTCTGTCGACATCGGCCGGGTTGTCTGCAATCTCCGGGATCCGCCGAGCGCTGTAGGCCAGGAGGTCGAGCGTGCGTTCTCGCGTGAACGTCCCCGTCCGGCCGTCCGCGTCGTAGAGCGCTCTGAGCCGATCGTCGACGGAGTTCAATTGGGCGATGCCTTCGAGGGCGGGCAGCTCGATGGCCGGCGCGGGCCGATATTCCAGCGTGTCCGGATCGACGGACTTGATCTCGCCATTCTCTTTCGAATAGAACCCTGCACCGGACTTCCGGCCGAGCCGTCCGGTGTCGACGAGACGCTGAAGGAGCTCCGGCGGCCGGAAGGCCTCCCTGCTTTCGTCATGCGCAGCCGCCTCGTACAGGTTCTTTGCAACGTCGAGAAGCACGTCGAGGCCCACCACGTCCGCCGTGCGAAACGTGGCCGACTTCGGACGGCCCGCCGCCGGGCCCGTCAGTGCGTCTACCTCCTCGATCGTGTACTCCCCGTTCGTGAACGCGCGCATGGCCTGAAGCATGGCGTAGACGCCGATGCGGTTGCCGATAAAATAGGGCGTATCCTTCGCGACGACGATGCCCTTGCCGAGATGAATCCGCCCGAAATGTGCCAGGCGCGCGACCACGTCGGGGTCAGTCGCCGGGGAAGGGACCAGCTCGAGAAGCTTGAGATATCTAGGCGGATTGAAAAAATGCGTGCCCAGGAACCGCCGCTTGAACGATTCGCTCCGCCCTTCGGTGATCGCAGCGACGGAAAGCCCGCTGGTATTGGTCGAAACGATGACGTCGGGCCCCGCCGACTCTTCGACGCGCCCGTGGAGGTCGCGCTTCACGTCGAGTCGCTCGACGACGGCCTCGATCACCCAGTCGACGTCCTCGAGATGGTGGAGGTGCTCTTCGAAGTTATGCGTGCTGATCCGCCTCCGGGCCTCGGCGTCGAAGAAAGGATCCGGCTTCATGGTCTTCGTTCGGGCCAGTGCCTCGTCGACGACGGCGTTCTTATCGGCGTCATCCTCCGCCGCGACGTCGAACAGCCGAACGCGAAGCCCGGCATTGGCGAGGTGTGCGGCGATCTGCGCACCCATGGTACCGGCTCC
>CAZXHQ010000360.1:1706-4535 GCA_964640145.1 uncultured Rhodothermales bacterium
AACGCTTCCTGAACGCGGCCGCGCCGCACCTTCATGGTCGGCGTCAGGAATCCGTTCTCAGGCGTCAGGTGCGCCGGAACGACGCGAAATCGCTTGATGCGCGACCACGGATCCATGCCCCGGTTGGCTTCTTCCGCGAGCCCTTTGAATCGCTCCTTCAACGCCGCGGTCATCACCAGCTCGTCGACCGAACCCTCGGCGCTCCCTCGGCCGGAGCGGGCGTAGACCCGCACCTTCTCCTGATCGGGAAAGATCAGCGCCGTGCAGTACGGATACCCGCTGCCGATCACCACGGCCTGCTCGATCAGCGGGTGCGTCGTGAGACGGTTCTCGAGGGGCTGGGGCATCACGTACTTCCCCGTGGATAGCTTGAACAGATCCTTCTTCCGGTCGGTGATCCGCAGGTATCCGTCTTCGGTGAAGGCGCCGATGTCGCCCGTGTGCAGCCACCGTTCCTCGTCGATGGATTCGTTCGTTCGCTCTAGGTCTTTGAAGTATCCTTTCATCACGTGCGGACCGCGCGTCAGGATCTCGCCGTCCTCACCGACGGTCACTTCGACGCCGGGGATAGGCTCCCCGACGGTCCCCGCCCGGTTGCGTCCAGGGCGATTGAACGTAATGACGGGACTCGTTTCGGTGAGGCCGTAACCTTGCAGCACGGTAAGTCCGGCCGCCCCGAACAGGTTGGATAACTTCTCGCTGAGCGCGGCGCCGCCCGAGATGATGTACCGCACTCGGCCGCCCAGCGCTTCCCTCCACCTGCGGAACAGGATCCGGTCGGCGATCCGGATCTCGAGCCGGTAGAGGCCGGACGGCGATTCGGCGAGGTCGTACCGTTTGCCCACGTCGAGAGCCCATTGTACGACGGCCTTCTGGAGGGGGTTCATCTCCGTGATGCGCTCCAGGACCTTTCCGTAGACTTTCTCAAGCACACGCGGAACGGTCAAGAACATCGTCGGCCGTACGCGCTGCAGATCCCTGGTGAGGTCGTCCGGCCTCGTAAAGTAGACGGACGATCCGTAGTACATGAATCCGTACTGGAGCGTACGCGCAAAGATGTGCGTGAGCGGCAGGAAGGAGATGGCGACCTCGCCGTCCGCACCGGGACGGTAGTCGGGGATGCCGCTAAAGGAGGTCAGCGCGTTGTAGCTGATGTTCTGATGGGTGAGCATTACGCCCTTGGGCCGGCCGGTCGTTCCACTCGTGTAAATGATCGTCGCGAGGTCGTCCGGTCGGATCTTATCCCGGAGCTTGTCGACGGCCCGGTCGTCGTCGTGGAGCCTGCGTCGTCCGTAATCCCGTACCTGGGCGATGGTGCGTATCCGAATTCCGTTCGGCATCTTGGGGAGATCTTCCTGCTCGACGCCTTCGGCCACAATGACGGATCGCACGCTCGAACACGTCGTCAGCACGTCTGCGATGGCATCGAGATGGTCGAGGTCGGAGACGGCAACGACGGACGCCTCCGAATGGTCGATGACGTACTTGATCTGCTCCTCCTCATGGGTAAGGTAAATGGGCACGTCGATCATGCCGGCCATCAGGCATCCCATGTCGACGATGCAGTAGTACACGTCGCTTTCCATGTAGAGGGCAACGCGGTCTCCTCGATCCAGCCCGAGGTCCACCAGGCCGACGGCGAGCTCTTCGGAGTGACGACGAAAATCGTCCAGGGAAAACGGCTTCCACCCGTCATCCTGCGGCTGGTTGAAGGCTTTGAGGTTCTCGTAGCGCTCCGCAGCTTCGTAGAGAAGCTGCGGGAGCGTCATTCCGAGAACCGCCGTGCCCGTACCTGGCGGCGCGGTATAAACTTTCCCTGCCATGGACGTGTCGTCGGTTGGAAGTATGGCGGCATCGGTTCGTGCCGAAAGCGCTTTCAACCGTGAAACCATGGCCGGACGTGAAGAGATCCGCCGGCCGGCCCTCTTCGGAGGCGCCGCGGAGCAACAAAAAAAAAGCCGACCCCGGAAAAGAGGCCCGCTCTCGAAAGGTTCGGACGGGGCGGCGGCCCCGCTACTTTTTTCGCAGCTCCACGTTTCCCACGCCTGCCCGCATGCTCAGGCGCGGCCCGCCACCGTTTACGACGCCGGCAAAGGATTTCTTCATCCACTTCCCTTCCACCGACAGCGGGTAGTCGGTCCGGGCCGTACCCATGGCGGCCTCCGCATGCACGTCGACACCGATGCCCCGGCCCAGATAGACGGTTACGTTTCCGGCGCCCGTGCTAAGCCGGGAGTCCGTCTCCGGTTGTTCCGTGATGGAGACCTCGACATTACCCGCGCCCGTATTGACGTTCACTTCGCCCCGGACCGACCGGATCTCCACGTTGCCGGCGCCCGTGTTGGCTTCGACCATGCCGCGCGCACCTTCGATGGAGATGTTTCCGGAGCCTGAGGCGACGTCGATCGGACCGTCGACGGCGCCGATCTCAATGTTTCCGGCCCCGGTCCGGCCGTGTACTCGGCCGGCCACGCTTCCGATGGCGACGTTGCCCGCTCCCGTGGAAAATTCTACGTTGTAGTTTTCCGGAATTTCGACGCGAACGCTGACCCGGAACCGGTCGTGAGACCGCATCCGCCCCCAGAAGCTTTCGTCCTTGTCGTAGCGGGACTCCACGTATACGTTGCTGCTGCGCTCCTCCAGCAGGAGGTCGTGGCGCTCGAAGATACGCTCGGCTTGGGCCCGATCATCCGTCGTGGCCGTCCGCTCGACCTCGATGCGCACCTCGTTGCCCGGTCGCGACGCCACGCCGACGTTGCCGTGATCTATGTCCAGAAAAAGCGTTCCACCGCTTTGAACCTTGAACGAGCGCTTTACGGTATCCTTGAT
>CAZXHQ010000361.1:0-4512 GCA_964640145.1 uncultured Rhodothermales bacterium
TGGAGGACGTGGATCTCCACAGAGGTCTGGTTGTCCGACGCCGTCGAAAAGACCTCGCTCTTCTTCGTGGGGATGGTCGTGTTGGCCGGAATGAGCGTGGTCATCACGCCGCCGAGCGTCTCGATGCCCAGATTCAACGGCGTGACGTCGAGCAGCAGCACGTCGCTCACGTCGCCGGAGAGCACGCCACCCTGCACGGCCGCACCGATCGCGACGACCTCGTCAGGATTGACCGATTTGTTAGGCTTCTTGCCGAAGAACGTCTCTACGGTCTCCTGGACCTTCGGCACGCGCGTGGAGCCCCCGACGAGGATCACCTCGTCGATATCGCTCTTCGAAACGCCGGCGTCCTTCAGCGCCTTCTCCATCGGCGGGATGGTGCGCTCGACCAGGTCATCGATCAGTTCTTCGAACTTCGCCCTCGTAACGTCGAGCGTAAGGTGCTTTGGGCCCTCCTGCGTCGCCGTGATGAAGGGCAGGTTGATGTTCGTCTTGGCCTGACTCGACAGCTCGATCTTGGCCTTCTCCGCGGCCTCCTTGAGGCGCTGGAGGGCCATTCGGTCCTGGCGAAGGTCGATGCCTTCTTCTTTCTTGAACTCATCCGCGATGTAGTCGATCAAGCGCTGGTCAAAGTCGTCGCCGCCGAGGTGCGTATCCCCGTAGGTCGCCTTCACTTCAAAAACGCCGTCGCCGAGCTCCAGTATGGAGATGTCGTACGTGCCGCCGCCGAAGTCGTAGACCGCGATGATTTCGTCTTTTTCCTTCTTGTCGAGGCCGTAAGCCAGCGCGGCGGCGGTCGGCTCGTTGATGATGCGGCGCACGTTAAGCCCGGCGATCTCGCCGGCTTCCTTCGTGGCCTTGCGCTGCGAGTCATTGAAATAGGCAGGGACCGTAATGACGGCGTCGGTCACCTTCTCTCCAATGTAATCCTCGGCCGTGTGCTTCAGCTTCTGGAGGATCATCGCCGAGATCTCCTGCGGCGTGTAGATGCGGTCGTTGACCTTCACGCGCGCCGTATTGTTGTCGCCTCGGACGACTTCGTACGGCACCGTCTTGATCTCGCTCTCGACCTCGTCGTATTTGCGACCCATGAACCGCTTGATCGAGGCGATCGTGTTCTGCGGATTGGTAATGGCCTGACGCTTGGCGGGTGCTCCGACGAGCCGCTCGCCGTCCTTCTTATAGGCGACCACCGACGGCGTGGTGCGCGCCCCTTCCGGGTTTGCGATGACCGTCGGTTCGCCGCCCTCCATCACGGAGACGACGGAGTTCGTCGTGCCAAGGTCGATCCCAATAATCTTTCCCATCGTTCTCTGTCCCCTACTGCTGAGTATGGCGCTTAAATGGTTTACTCTCTCTGCTGACTACCGTCAACTACGGCTCGGCGCCCTCGCTGGCGGGGGCGGGCTCAAGCAGCACGCCCGGGCCGTCGATCCGTTCTTTTCCAACGTTCAAGAACAATGCCGTACCAGACGATCCGCCACATTGACAGGACTCCCCGCGCCCGAAGCCTGCCCGGTTGGCGGGGCACGACAATTCGGCGAGCGATGGAGACCGGGTATGCTAGAATGGCGGACCGGTCCATTCACAAAAGTATGAACGTTTCGGCGATTCAGGCGCGCTTCGCTGATGCGGACGCGGTCAGTGGCTATATTAACTGTTTCCCAGCTCGATGCCTATGAAGTACGTTCCCAATGTCCTAACGGTCGCCCGGATCGTCGTGACGCCGATTATGCTTGTCCTGTTGTTTTCGGATACGCTGCTGGGGCTTGCCGCGGCGTTTACCCTCTTCGTCCTGGCGGCCGTTTCGGATTACCTGGACGGGAAGATTGCACGGCAGTACAAGGTTCGTTCGCGCATCGGTCAGTTTCTCGATCCACTTGCCGACAAGGTCCTGGTCCTCGGCACGTTCATCGTTCTGGCCGTGTTGATGCCCGAGATCGTCCCCTGGTGGGGCGTCGTGCTCATTGCGCTGCGCGATGCGGGCGTGACGGGGCTCCGGTCGTGGGCGGAGTCGACGGGGAGGAGCCTGCGGACGCTGCCCATCGCGAAGGCCAAGACGGCGGTACAGATCACCTACCTGATCGTGATGCTTCTGCTGCTGACCGCCGAAAAAATTCCCGGAGCCGTGGGGGAAGTCGCCTCCGCGACGCTGGCCACCTGGGTGCCGCTGGCCGTCTTCATCGCGGTCGTCGCCTTTACCGTCCTGACGGGCCTCGTGTATTTCTTCAGGCTGGACTACTCCACGTAGCCGTCGCTCCTTCCAGCATCTCCGAGGACGCATGTCGGAATCATCCGCGGCGCGCCGCATCGCCGAGCACCTCCTGCGCATCGAGGCCGTGAGCTTCGCGCCGGAGGATCCCTTCACGTGGGCATCCGGACTCCGGGCGCCCGTCTACTGCGACAACCGCGTCACCATATCGTATCCAACGGTACGACGGCACATTCGCGACGCGTTCGCGCGCACGCTGGAGGAGCGCGGCCTGTCGCCGAACGTCATCGCGGGAACCGCCACGGCGGGCATCCCGCACGCGGCGTGGCTGGCCGAACTTCTGGATCTTCCCATGGTGTACGTTCGATCGACGCCGAAAGAACACGGACGGGGCGCTCAGATCGAGGGACGGCTCGAAGCAGGCCGCTCCGTCGCCGTGATCGAGGATCTCGTGTCGACGGGGGGATCCTCGCGGGCCGTCGTCGAGGCGCTGCGCGAGGCCGGCGCCGAGGTGACCGCCGTCCTGGCGATCGTTTCCTACGAGCTCGATGCGGCGGCGCGGACCTTTGCAGACCTCGACCTGCCTCTCTATACGCTCACGTGCTTCGACGCTCTGTTCGAGGTGGCGAGGGAGAACGGCGTGCTCTCGTCCGCGTCGATTCGGTCGATTCTGGACTGGCGGGCCGATCCGGAACGCTGGTCGGAGCTGCACGGTCGAGCCGCACGTTGATAGAAGGTATCTCATGCGCGCAGTCATCCTGACCATCGGTGACGAGCTGCTCATCGGCCAGGTACTCAACTCGAACGCCGCCTGGTTGGGCGAGCAGCTGGGCCTTTCCGGAATCGACGTTTCTCGCGTAGTGACCGTCGGAGACGACCTGGAGGTGCTGGAGGAACAGCTGAAGCAGGCCCTGCAGGAAAGCGATCTGGTCGTCGCAACGGGGGGGCTCGGACCGACGCACGACGACGTCACCAGAGAGGCGGTTACCCACGTCTTCGGCTGCAAACTCGAGTTTCACCCGGAGATCTACGAGGCGATTCGGCGCCGTTTCGAAGGTCGTGGGCGTCGTATGTCGGAGAGCAATCGGTCGCAGGCCATGGTGCCGGAGGGATTCACCGTGCTTCCCAACGCGGCCGGCACCGCGCCCGGACTCTGGCACCAGGGGGGCGGCCGGGCCATGCTGGCCGTGCTGCCGGGCGTGCCCCACGAGATGAAGCGGCTCTTCCGGGTAGAGGTGCAGCCGCGGGTGCTCGAGCGCGGCGACGTGCGGGTGATCGAGCACCGCACGCTGCGCACGGCGGGTATCGGAGAGTCGAGTCTGCAGGATGCGATCGGCGATCTTTCAGGCGTGCTGTCCGATACGCTTCGCCTCGCCTATCTGCCCAGTACGGCGGGCGTCCGTCTGCGGCTGACCGCGTTCGGCCGGAGTCGTGAGGAGGTACGCTCTCAGCTGGCCCAGCTGGAGCGCCGTCTGCGTGCGCACGTCGGCCGATTCATCTACGGCACGGACGACGAAACCCTCGAGGAGGTGCTGGGACGGATGCTCAGCGCCCGGTCGCTCACGATCGCCGTCGCAGAGAGCTGTACGGGCGGGTACGTCGCGCACACCCTCACAAACGTATCGGGATCGTCGTCCTACATGCTGGGCGGCGTCATCGCCTACTCGAACCGCGTGAAAAGGCAGCTGCTCGGGGTCGACGCGGGCGTTCTGGAGTCGGAGGGCGCCGTCAGCGAAACCGTTGCGCGCACGATGGCCGCCGCGATCAGAGAGCAGCTCGGTGCCGACATCGGCATCTCGACGACGGGCATAGCGGGGCCGACGGGCGGCACCCCCGAAAAGCCCGTCGGCACGGTTTGGATCGGATATGCGGACGCCCGAGGCGCCGAGGCGCGTCGGCTTCGCCTCGTCGAGGAGCGCCTTCTCAACAAGGAGCTTACGGCGACGCTTCTGCTCGACCACGTGCGGAGGAAATTGCTGCAAGAACCGGACTGAAGGTTATATTCGCTCCTCCCGGGTGTCTTATGTAGTGTGGTGTGGGCAGCGGAACGCGTCCGGGCATGCGGCCGCCGCGCGAGGTCGTGAAGGCCGGAGACGGTGACAGAGGGCTGACACTCCTTGGTCGTATGTTTATTATATGTAGCAGGGCGGGCCGGAATTGGGACCTCAGCATTGGGACCTCAGCGTTGCGATCCGCCGGCGACCGCGAAGGCTTGGACGTCGAAGATCGTATTCGACGGCTCGGACGTCTTCTCGAGCAGGCGGATGAATTCGATGACCATGTGCCTGTCGATCGCCTTG
>CAZXHQ010000362.1:0-4500 GCA_964640145.1 uncultured Rhodothermales bacterium
TCCGCTGCTGGCGAGGGACATACATAGGCCAATCAGCTATTTAGGTGGTTGTAGCAGTATTGCGAGGTGTCGTCGTCGTCTAATGAGTGAGATCCGAATCCAAAGCCGTAGACGGGGAAAAGCTCTTCGGAGGCATGGAACGTTCAGCGTCAGGCCGTTTTCGTTCCCGGCTGAAATCCACGTTTAACGGCAGGGGATGTTCCGGCTGCGTCACTAATTCCGCGCGCGTCAGAACAGAGGGTCGGCGCAACCGCTCCGACGCACTCCGCAGGAAGCACCGGCGGCCGTTTATCGCGCGTGCTTCACGCCCGAGTCGATCAGTGCGATCACGGCGTCGGCGACGGACCGGTCCTCGCTCATCCTCGGCACCTTCGTCTGTCCGCTGACACGCTCTTTCGTGGCTTTGAGCCACGCGTAAAAGGTGCCTGGCGGCACCACGAGGATTTCAGGACGGCCGAACGCCCGCGCCTCTCGGCGGATCTGGTAGTGACGGTTTACGTCGCTCAGATGCTCGTCGATCGCGGCCGCAAACTGCGGCAGTCCGGACGGCGGCTGATCGAACTCTATTAACCATTGATGGGATGGAAGACGGTTTAGTTCCGCCGGGCGCGGGGCAATGTGGAAATCGGTCACATGGGCGCCCGTACGTTCGCAGGCGGCGCGAAGCGCAGCCCGGGCTTCCTCGCCGAAGACAGCCTCTCCGTAGAGGTCGAGCATTTCGCTCGTCCGCCCGGCCACGAGAATCTTGGGCGGATCCGTATCGGTGAAGCGCACCACATCCCCGACGCCGTACGACCAGAGCCCGCTGCAAGTCGTTACGTAGAGGCCGTAGCGCACGCCGCGCTCGACCTCGCCGATCGTGTAGCGCCGCGGATCTGGAGCGTCGATCTCATCCAACCGTATGAACTCGAAGAAGACGCCGTTGCGGAGGTGGAGAAGCATGGACGGGTCGTCGACGTCGTCCTGAAACGAGAAGAAGCCTTCGGAGGCGCCGTAGGTCTCGATGTAGTCCAGCGCCGGAAGGCCGATGGTCTTTTCGAGGAGGTCTCGATAGGAGCGCAGCGCCACGCCGCCGGAGATGAAGACCTGGAGATTCGGCCATACCTCGCCGACCGTCTCGACGCGGCTTCCTCGGCGTTCATTGCGGAGTCGTAGGAGCTCCCGGAAAAAAACGAGCGCCCAGGTAGGCGCCATTACCACCGAGCGCACATCCATGTCGACCGTCCGATCGGCGATGGCTCGAAGCTTGCGTTCCCAATTCGGCAGAAACGCCACCTCGTTCGGAACGGCCTGAAATAAATGCCTGAACAGGAACGGCGCATGCTCGGCCTGCAGGCCGCTGACCTCGCCGATCAGGGTGCCCGGATACCTGGGATCTTCCTCGATGCGCCCGGGCAGCGTAAGGTGTTTGCCGAGCACAAAATCGAGATTGGCGGTTTGCCGAAGGTAGGTCAGTCCCACAGTCATGCTGAAGTCCCGGTTCGTCGAGAGCATGGCGCTGCTCACCGGGATGATCTTACCGGCGGACGCCGTGCCGCTGGAGACGGCGAAGTGGCGGTACGTGCCCGGCCAGATGACGTCCCGCGCTCCGGCCCGCAGGCGGTCCACGTCTTCTCGCAGATCCTCGTAATCGTGCAGCGGAACGCGGTCCTGATAGGCGGCAACCACGTCCGGCGCCCGGGCAATCTCGCCGAAATCATAGCGCCGCCCCCATTCCGTTCCGGCTGCGCGCCGGAGGAGATCTCTCAGGAGGCCTCGCTGGGCGCCGATCGGATCGTTCAGAAACGATCGTACGCTGCGGAGCGCTCCGAAAGGCAGGTACGACACGGCTCTTGCGGCGGCCCTGGAGAGGCGCCGGCGCCGTTCGAATCGCCCGTCTGACGAAGTAAACATATCGTACATTCTGACCTCACGTTCACGTCGGGAATGAACGGTGGCGTGCGGTGCGTATACTATAGAATGGCATGAACGAAATTTCAGGAATGCGCGGCACCACCAGCAAAGATAACAGCACGCCCATCGCTTTCGATCCCGACGCCTTTCTTTTGGACTGTCGCGGGCAGACGCTCGACTGCCGTCCGGGCAAGGAGATCGGGGCACAGGTGATGGGCATCCTCAACGTCACGCCCGATTCGTTTTCGGATGGTGGCGCGTTCACGACAGCACCCACCGCGCTGGAGCGCACCGAGATCATGCTCGGGGAAGGCGCCCGGCTTATCGACGTCGGCGGGGAATCCTCGCGGCCGCGCGGCGCGACGTATGGTGAAGGGGCGTCTCCCGTTTCGATCGAGGAGGAGCTCAGCCGGGTGTTGCCCGTCGTCGAATCCGTCGTCGAGCGATTTCCATCGGCCATCATCTCCGTCGACACGTGGAAGCCGGAGGTGGCCGGCGCCGTGCTGGAAGCCGGCGCACACGTTATTAATGACGTCACGGGGCTTCGGTATACGACCGAGACCGCCGCGGCGGCCGCAGACTATGGAGCACCGCTGGTCGTGATGCACTCGCTGGGCAAGCCGGGCGCCATGCCGCAGCGGCATAACTATGCAGACGTCGTCGCGGAGGTCCTCGACGCGCTGGCTGAGAGCGTACGGCGTGCCCTCGACGCGGGCGTCGAGCACGTCGTGGTCGATCCGGGCTTCGGATTCGGCAAGGCGCCCCGGGAGAACCTGCAGCTGATCCACGCAGTCGAACAGCTTCTGAAGCTGGGACGTCCGGTCATGATCGGGGTGTCGAGAAAGAGCACGATCGGCTCTTTCCTGGGCACGCCCGAGGCGCCCGCACCGGTGACCGAACGGCTCCACGGCTCGCTCGGCGCGACGGCGGTCGCCGTCATGAACGGCGCGTCCATCGTCCGAACCCACGACGTCCGCCCCACCGTCGAGATGCTCAGGATCATGGGCGCCGTTCTGAACAGCCGACCCGTTGACGGTTGAGGGCGCCCGGGTTGCTGCCCGCGCTCGTGCGGCGCGACGTACCATCTTCAACCGCCAGCCGCAAAGCGAACCAACTGAGATTTTGCAGATCATCGACTGGGTCATACCGATACGCGTCGTCGATCTCCTGGAGATCACCGTGGTGTCGTACATCCTCTATAAGCTCTATCAGTTCATGCGGGGGACGATCGCCGTCCAGATCTTCCTCGGACTGATGGCCCTCTACGCCGTGCTGGCCATCATGACGGCCGTCGACATGACCATGCTGCCCGCGATCTTCTCCTCCATCGGAGAGGTCGCCGTGCTGGCCATCATCATCCTCTTCCAGCCCGAGATCCGCCGCGTGCTCCTCTTGCTCGGGCAGAACCCGCTGGTGCGCCGCTTCGTCACCTCCTCGGCCCACGAAGAGATGCTCTCCGAGGTGACCGCCGCCGTCGCCGAGATGAGCAAGGACCGCATCGGCGCCCTCATCGCCTTCGAGCGCTCGTCCGGACTGCGCAGCTACATCGAGACCGGCACGCTCATCCAGGCCTCCGTCACGCGCGACCTGCTTATCACCATCTTCTACGGGCAGAATCCCCTGCACGACGGCGCCGTCATCATCACGAACCGGCGCCTGGAGGCCGCGCGCTGCATTCTCCCTGTGTCCACGAGCATGAAGCTGCGTCAGAACCTCGGCCTCCGGCACCGCGCCGCCGTCGGCCTCACCGAGCAAACCGATGCCTTCGTCGTCATCGTTTCTGAAGAGACCGGCAACATCTCCGTCTCCGTCGACGGTGAGCTTATATCGAATCTGACCGTCAACGAGCTCCGCAGACATCTCCGGGACGCGTTCACGATGCAGTCGCCGGAGGCCTCCGACCAGCTTACGCCGGCGGAAGCCGGCTAACGCCTCCGCGAGCGCCATAGTGCGATGCGCACCGTATCTTGCGGCAGGACCCTCCAGGAGAATGCGCCAGTCGATCATTCATGCCCGACGACCGGAAATATCAGCGCCAGCGCGGCCGCCTCGTCGATCATTTGCGCGAGCATCAGATCACGGACAAGCGCGTCCTCTCGGCCATCGAAGCGGTGCCGCGCCACGAGTTCGTCGAGCCGGCCCTTCGGGCGCGCGCGTATGAGGACGAGGCGCTGCCGATCGGCATGAATCAGACGATCTCACAGCCTTTTACGGTCGCCTACCAGACGATGCTGCTGAACCCCCAGGAAGGCGACCGCGTGCTGGAGATCGGCACGGGGAGCGGATATCAGGCGGCCGTCCTCTGCGAAATGGGCGTGCAGGTCTTTTCGATCGAGCGACACAAGGCCCTTTTAGACCGCACGCGACGCATTCTCAAATCACTCGGCTACCGGGCGGTGCTGAAGCACGGCGACGGCACCCTGGGCTGGCCGTCCTTCGCGCCCTACGACGGCATCATCGTCACGGCCGGTGCGTCGGACGTGCCCGAACCTCTCCTGAAGCAGCTCCGCATCGCCGGCGAAGAGGGCAGACGGGCCGGTCGGCTCGTCATTCCCATCGGCGACGCTCGCGGGCAGAAGATGAACCTCTTCCGGCGCGTCGGCGAGG
>CAZXHQ010000363.1:0-4499 GCA_964640145.1 uncultured Rhodothermales bacterium
CGGGCTCACGTCGATTCGAGCGTGTGCACCGTGCGGTACTCGTATCGGTCGGCAGGATAGAACGACGTGGTCGACTCGATCAGCTCGTGACCTTCCAAGTAGGATGACGTGACGATGCGGAGCAGGGGGGCTCCTCGGTCTACCCGTAATAGGCGCGCCTGCTGCCGGTCGGCGGCGGAGACGCTGATGGCGTGTTCGATCTCCGTGATGACGAGCTTGTAGCGGTTGGCGAGGACGTCGTAAAGGGAGCGAACCGACCAGTCGAGGGCGTCGAGGTCCCTGCAGCGATCCGTGAGGATAACCGCGTGCTGCAGCGCGATCGGCTCGTCGCCGCCGAAGCGCAGGCGCGTCAGCTTCAGACACGGCGCGCCGCACCGGTCCCCCAGCGGTCGAGGCGCGCCGCCCGAGACGGTGCTCCTCTCCTCGCGCAGGACCTCCGCGCGGGCCCGTCTGCCGGTCTCTTCCATGTGCCGCGTGAAGCTGCGATCGAGGTAAAACGTCGTAGGAGCCCGCCGCAGCTTCACGAACGTGCCTCGTCCCGCACGGCGCGAGATGAGATCGGCGGCTTCGAGCTCGGCGAGGGCGGCGCGCACCGTGTGGCGGCTCACGCCGTAGCGCCGGGTAAGCTCCAGCTCGGGAAGGAGCGGGTCGCCGGCCGTCAGCGTCCCGGACTCGATCAATCCCCGGAGGTCCGATGCTACCTGCTCGTAGAGCGGCCGACCGGCCTCCTTATCGACCGGGGATCCCGGCAGGTCCGCATGCTGTGTCGTCATGTCTTTCCCGTCGCGCGTCCTTGACGTTATCCGGGCCCTGCTGTATCCTTGTACGGACAAAATGTACGTACATTTTCGGCCGCTGTCAACGTAGCCCGTTCCTCCATGCCCGACGCATCCCGCCGGCGCTACCTGCTGGGTATTGCCGTGATCGCCTCGCTCGGCGGTTTTCTCTTCGGCTACGATACGGCTGTCATATCCGGCACCATCGGCTTCGTGTCGGACAAGTTCGAGCTGGACGCCGTGATGGAAGGCTGGTACGTCAGCTCGGCGCTCGTCGGATGCGTGGCCGGCGTGGCCGCAGCCGGGTATCTGAGCGACCGCTTCGGCCGCCGGCGCATTCTCCTTCTGGCCGCAGCGCTCTTCAGCGTTTCGGCCGTCGGCTGTGCACTTTCGGGCAGCCACTTTGCGCTCGTCGCCTACCGCCTGGTCGGCGGCGTGGGTGTGGGCGTCGCCTCCATGCTCTCGCCCCTGTATATCTCAGAGATCTCGCCGCCGCGCGTGCGGGGCCGCATGGTAGCGCTCTATCAGCTCGCGATCACCATCGGCATCCTCTGTTCGTACTTCGTCAACGCCGGACTGCTCGGCCTTGCGGAGGCGGCGGGGCCGGGCGAGGGCCTCGTGCACCTGGTGTTCGTCGAGGAGGTCTGGCGCGGCATGCTCGGTAGCGAAACCGTGCCGGCAATGCTGTTTTTCGTGCTGCTGCTCTTCGTGCCGGAGAGCCCGCGCTGGCTCGTCGCCCACGGCCGGACGGGGCGGGCTCTCGGCGTCCTCGAACGCGTGGGGGGAAGAGCCGTCGCTGATCGGCAGCTCCGAGAGATCAAATTGACGCTCGCCCACGAGCCGGAGTCTTGGCGGCGCATCCTGGCGCAGCCGGGGATCCGATTTGCGCTCTTTCTCGGCGTGGCGCTGGCCTTCCTGACGCAGGTGAGCGGCATCAACGCGATCATCTATTACGGTCCGAGGATCCTCGAGGAAGCCGGCTTTGCGCTGAGCGACGCGCTCGGCGGACAGGTCATTATCGGCTTCGTGAACGTCCTTTTCACCTTCGTTGCGATCTGGAAGATCGACGACCTTGGCCGCCGCCCGTTGCTTATATGGGGCGTGTCGGGCCTCGTCGCCTCGCTGCTCGTGATCGGACTCCTCTTCCGCTTCGAGGTCACCGAGGGACCGTGGCTGCTCATCTTCATTCTCTTCTTCATCGCCTGCTTCGCCGCGTCGTTCGGACCGGTAATCTGGGTGCTTCTCTCGGAGATGTACCCGACGCGCGTGCGGGGCCGGGCTATGTCGGTGGCCACGCTGTCGCTCTGGGTGGGAACGGCGCTGGTGGGTCAGACGGTGCCCTGGCTGCTCGAGACGCTGCGTCCCGGTGGGACGTTCTGGCTCTTTGCCGTCCTCTGCTCTCCGGCGATCTACCTGGGCTGGAAGGTGCTGCCAGAGACGAAAGGGAAGAGTCTGGAAGAGATCGAGGCGTACTGGATGAGCTGGTCGGGTACGCAGGCGGCCGAGCTGTCCGATCCGCCCGAAAAGACGGTTTAAGGTTGAAGGTTGAAGGTTTAAGGTTGAAGGTTGAAGGTTAAAGGTTGAAGGTTTAAGTCTTTCGAACTGGGCATGTCGAGGAATGAGAAACTTTCAACCTTCAACCTTTAACCTTTAACCCCATATAGATTTATGGCAGCCGCGCTCGACTATTACGAAAAAACCATCGAACTGCTCGAACGGGTACGTGACACGCAGATCCCGCACGTCCAGGCGGCGGCCGAGATCTGCGCCGACCGGATCGCCAAGGGCGGACTCGTCTTTCTTTTCGGCGCCGGCCACTCGCGGATGATGTGCGAGGAGATGACGCCGCGGCAGGGCGGATTCGTCGGCTTCTTCGCGCTGGTGGAGGACGCCGTGTCGAACCACGCATCCATCGTCGGCACGAACGGTCTCCGCGGGCCCCTGTATCTCGAGAAGTACGAAGGGTATGCCGAAGAGATTTTGAACAGCTTTAAATTCGGTCCGCACGACGCGTTCATCGTCATTTCCACGTCGGGCATTCGCCCGCTGATCGTGGAGATGGCGCTCGGCGCAAGGGATCGCGCGATGCCCGTCATTGCGATAACGTCGCGCAACCACTGCGAGCAGTCGGACCCGGCGCACTCCTCGGGCAGAAAGCTCATCGACGTGGCGGACGTGGTGCTCGACAACCACTGCCCGCCGGGCGACTGCGTGCTAGAGCTCGACGGAATGGAATGGCGGACGGGGCCGACCTCGACGCTCACGGGCGCGATGCTGATCAACATGCTGCGCGGCGAGGTGGCCGAGCGGCTGCTCGAACGCGGTGTCAGGCCGGAGGTGCTTCCGAGCCACCAGCTCGTCGGGGATGCGAGCGCGGAGGAGCAGCTGGAACGGTTCTACGATGCCTATCGGAGGAGCCTCAAGCATCTGTACGAATGAACGAGCGCCATGCGTGAGGGCGAGTACGTGATAGGGTTCGACGTCGGCGGCACGCGCATGAAGAGCGGCGCGGTCACCCTCGAGGGCGTGCTGGCGGAGCCCGTCGTTCGACCGTCGGGGTTCGCGCTCGAGCCGGAGACGCTTCTGGAGGCGATGGTGGAGGAGGTCGAACGAATCGTCCGATCCCGCAATCGAAAGCCGGCCGCGATCGGACTCGGCTTTCCCGGAGGCGTCGATCCGACGTTCGGAAGCGTGCTGCTGCCCGGCAAGCTGAAGATAGAAGGGTTTCCCGTCGTGCCGCGCCTGGAAGAAGCGACGGAGACCCGCGTTATTGCGGACAATGACGGGAGGTTGTCGATTCTCGCCGAGGCCCGCTACGGGCTCGCGCGAGACGAGGACTGGGCGGTGACGATCACGCTCGGCACCGGCGTGGGCTCCGGCGTTCTGCTCGATGGCAAGGTCCTGCGTGACCCGCATCTGATGTTCGGCACGCAGGCGAGCCACGTCGTGCAGGAGGCCACGAACCGCCGTCTGGACATTACGCGGGCGCGCGGGACGGCCAACCTGCTCTGTTCCGCCACCGCGCTCGCGATGATGGTGCGCGACGGCCTGCAGCGCGGGCTGCCGTCCGTGCTCAACGAGGCCTATTTCGAGGATCCCCATTCGATCGACTTCGAGGCCGTGATCCGCGGCGTGGAAGCGGGCGATGCGCTGTGCAGGGACGCGCTCGAGCGGTGGACGGAGAACCTGGGTTGGTTTCTGGTCAGCGTCGTTCACATGTATGCCCCGCAGCGCATTATCCTTGGTGGCGGGGCCGCAAACGCGGCCGCCCATTTCGTGGAGACCGTACAGGCGCACGTCGATCGGCACATCTTCAGACATCCCAAAGGGAGCACGGTGCCGATCGTCTGCTCCGAGCTCGGCAGCCACGGCGGGGTACTGGGCGCGGCCGTGCTCGCGTGGGAGCACGTGGGAAGGGGCTCGCTGCTTTCCTAGCTCTGCGGCGCGATCGTTTTCGGGAGAGCGGCACGAGCCCGGAGGCGTCCGTGTCGCCTGACCGCGCCTTCACCGGGTGGCTCGGCGTACTCGGAAAGCACGACGTTCTTCCGAGAGCTCATCGCGCGCGAGATGGCGGCCAGACGTCGACCTCGAGGTCCGCCTGCTGGCCGTGGAGGATGGGGTCGCCCTCCGGCGTAGGGAGGCCGTTCGCTTCGACCAGGGTCGACGAATACGAGTCGAGCTCCGCCCGGCAAAGCGTCCACGGTTCGTGATGGATGCGCGCTC
>CAZXHQ010000364.1:0-4495 GCA_964640145.1 uncultured Rhodothermales bacterium
ACCCTTTGTCGCGGCACCACGCGCGGCCGAACACGGGATGTCCGTCGCCGCTTCGGCAGAAAGCCGGGCCCCGGTCACCGCGGTGGCCGTTTCTCTCCCATTCGCCGGGCCATGGTCACCGCGGTGGCCATTTCTCTCCCATTCGCCGGGCCATTCGCCGCATCCCCTATCGTCATCGTCGCCGCGGCGCCGGTCACCGGTTGGCACTTCGCGCTGGGTCCGACCGCGCTCACGACGGTCCACCGTGCCGTCGCCCCGGGTCCGGCCGCGCGCAAGGCTGGAAACGATCGGAGCCGGACGCCCCCATAAGACCGGACGATCCTCCGCGTGAGATGCTACAGAGAGATCACGTTCTCGACCTCGGCGGCCGCACTGTATACGGCGATTACTTCGTCGCTCGAGTGCATGTGCATCCGCGCGGTCACGCTGACGTAGTTGCCCTTCCGGGATTCCCGGACCCGGACCGGATGCTGCCCGAACACGTTCTTCAGATCATCCAGATTCGAGGTGGGGACGATGAACTTGAACAGGTACTCACCGGGGAAATCGATCTGGTCCTCCAGGAGCTCCTGAAAATTATCCCACCAGTCGCGTCCGGTCTTGGATAATTCATGCATATCTTCCGCAACTACTGCTTGATCTCGAGCGCAACCCATAGTACGCCGCGACCGCTCGATCGTTCTAGCGTCGTCGGCGAATCGCTCCCCGAGAGGAGCATGCCGAGCGGGAGTACGTCGCCGGGCTGCGTACGAGGAGCGAACACAAACGGTCGAGGCGCGCGTATATACCGCGCGTATATACTTTTCGGAATACGCCAGATCGTCACGGGAACGCACATGATCGTTCCGAACACACAGCAGCCCGGCGCCGCCGTCGCGCGGCATTACGATGAGCTCGATACGTTCTACCGTCGCATCTGGGGCGAGCATCTCCACCACGGACTCTGGGTGACGGGCAGGGAATCACGCCTGACGGCCGTCCGCCAGCTCGTCGACGTGGTGGCGGCGGAGGCCGGGATCGATGCGGGCGATGAGGTGCTGGACGTCGGATCCGGCTACGGAGCGGCTGCTCGTCAGATTGCCCTCGACTACGGAGCCGACGTCACCGCCATCACCGTTTCGCCCGTCCAACACCAGGCTGCACTGAGCGCCCGGCCCGCGAAGGCCAATCCCACCTACCTGCTCGGAGACTGGCTCCAGAACGACCTGCCCTCGGACCGGTTCGACGCCGTCTATTCGATTGAGTGCGCCTCGCACGTAGGCGACGTGCACCGTTTCTTCCGGGAAGCCAACCGCGTCCTTCGGCCGGGCGGGCGACTCGTCGTCTGCGCCTGGACGGCGACGGAGGGGGCGCCGCCGTGGCAGGTGCGTCACCTGCTGGAACCGATATGCCGGAACGGCAGGCTGGCGCACCTCTCCACCATGACCGAATACGTGGACGCCTGCGAACGGGCCGGTCTTGTGCTGAGCGAATTCCGGGATCTGACCTCACTCGTTCGTCGAACGTGGCCGCTGGCGATCGGCCGGACGGCGGCGGCCGTCCTTTCGGAGCCGCATCTCATCCGCTACCTCATTCAGCCTCACAGTGAAGGACGCGTGTTCCTGATCACCATGATCAGGGTCTGGCTGGCCTATCGCATCGGCGCCATGCGGTACTGTTTGATGCAGGCGCACCGCCCCGCCGCGTCGACGTCCCTGTCAACCTGACAGGAGAGGCGTCGTTGGTACGTTTTTCGTTTCAGCCCTTGTATGCACGCCGGCCGGATGCCGCGTGTGGATAGGGTCGGACTGATCACTGAGCTTGCGATATAGATGAACCTTCAGAAATTTACGGTCAAGGCGCAGGAGGCGGTCCAAAAGGGCATGGAGATCGCCGCCTCCGAGAACCATCAGGGAGTCGAGGCGCCGCATCTCGTCAAAGCCTTCCTGACGGATCCGGAGAGCATCGTGATGTCGATTCTCGAGCGGCTCGAGGTACAGGTGCCCGTCCTGACCCGCGACGTCGAGGAGGCCGTCTCCAAACTCCCCGTCGTAACGGGATCCAGCGTCTCGGGCCAGTACATCGGGCAGTCGCTCAAGAAGGTCTTCGACCGGGCGCTGGCCGAGGCCGAGATGCTCGGCGACGAGTACATCTCGACCGAACACCTGCTGGTCGCCCTCGCTGAGTCGAAAGAAGCGGCCGGTGAGGCCCTCCGGAAGCAGGGCGTCAATAAGGAGTCCGTCCTGAACGTCCTCAAAGACGTTCGCGGCGGGCAGAAGGTCGACGATCCTCATGCGGAAAGCCGCTACGAGGCGCTCAAGCGCTTCGCCCGGGACCTCAACGAGATGGCCCGAAAGGGCAAGATCGATCCGGTGATCGGCCGCGACGAGGAGATCCGCCGGCTCCTGCAGATCCTCTCGCGCCGCACGAAGAACAACCCCGTCCTCGTCGGCGAGCCGGGCGTGGGAAAGACGGCGATCGCCGAAGGACTCGCCATCCGCATCGTGCAGGGCGACGTGCCCGAAGGGCTCAAGGAAAAACGCATCGTGGCGCTGGACATGGGTTCCCTGATCGCAGGAGCCAAGTACCGCGGCGAGTTCGAAGACCGTCTCAAGGCCGTCGTCAAGGAGGTTGCCGAATCCGACGGCCAGATCATCATGTTCATCGACGAGATCCACACCCTCGTCGGTGCCGGCGCCGCGGAAGGAGCCATGGACGCGGCCAACATCCTCAAGCCGGCCCTCGCCCGCGGCGAGCTGCGGGCCATCGGCGCGACGACGCTGGACGAATACCGCAAGCATTTCGAGAAGGACAAGGCCCTGGAGCGACGCTTTCAGATGGTGCTGGTCGCTGAACCGAGCGTGGAAGACACGGTCTCGATCCTGCGCGGCATTAAGGATCGCTACGAGGTTCATCACGGCGTCCGCATTCAGGATTCGGCGATCGTAGCGGCCGCGGAGCTCAGCCATCGCTACATCACCGATCGCTTCCTGCCCGACAAGGCCATCGACCTCATCGACGAGTCGGCCGCGCGGCTGCGCATCGAGATCGACTCGCTCCCCGAAGACCTCGATCAGATCGAACGCCAGATTCGCCAGCTCGAGATCGAGCGGGAGGCCGTCAAACGGGACAATGCGCAGGAAAAGCTGGATCGCATCAACGAAGACATCGCCAACCTGGAAGAAGAGCGCCAGGAGCTGCGCGCCCGGTGGCAGAAGGAAAAGGATCTCATCCAGACGATCCAGAAATCAAAGGAGGAGATGGAAAACCTGCGCGTCGAGGCGGAGAATCTGGAGCGCGGGGGAGAGTACGGACGCGTGGCGGAAATCCGCTACGGCCGCATCCCGACACTGGAGCAGGAAATCGAAGACGCCCAGGCGAAGCTCGCCGACATCCAGGAGCAGGGCTCGCTCCTCAAAGAAGAGATCGACGCGGAAGACATCGCGGAGATCGTCTCGCGGTGGACGGGTATTCCGGTCTCCAAGATGCTCGAGAGCGAGCGGCAAAAGCTGCTCAAGCTCGAAGAGATGCTCGAACGGCGCGTGGTCGGACAGCCTGAAGCGCTCAAGGCGGTTTCGGATGCGGTGCGGCGGGGCCGCGCGGGGCTGCAGGAAGAGTCGCGCCCGATCGGAAGCTTCATCTTCATCGGCTCCACCGGGGTCGGCAAGACCGAGCTCGCCAAAGCGCTGGCCGAGTTCCTCTTCAACGACGAGAACGCCATGGTCCGCATCGACATGAGCGAATACCAGGAACGGCATACGGTAAGCCGACTCGTCGGCGCGCCCCCCGGATACGTGGGTTACGAAGAAGGCGGCCAGCTCACCGAAGCGGTTCGCCGGCGGCCCTATTCGGTCGTCCTCCTCGACGAGATCGAGAAGGCGCACCCCGAGGTGTTCAATATCCTCCTGCAGGTGCTCGACGACGGCCGGCTCACCGACAACAAGGGTCGCGTGGCGGACTTCCGAAACACGATCATCATCATGACGAGCAATATGGGCTCGGAGGTCATCCAGGATCGAATCGAGACGTACGGTACGTTCGACGAGGCCACGCGCGAGAAAGTGAAGGACGAGATTTTCGGCCTGCTGAAGCAGCGGCTCCGCCCGGAGTTTCTCAACCGGATCGACGAAATCGTGATGTTCCGGCCCCTCGGACGCGCGCATATTCGCGGCATCGTCGACATCCAGTTCGCACGGATCGAAGACATCGCCCGCCGAAACCATGCCCTGTCCCTGGATCTGTCCGACGAGGCGAGAGACTGGCTGGCCGAGCGGGGTTACGATCCGACGTTCGGCGCCCGACCGCTCAAGCGGGTGCTCCAGCACGAAATCACCAACAAGATGGCCGAGGAGGTGCTCTCCGGCTGGATCGCGGACGGCGATCACGTCCTGATCGACCTCGCCGCCGACGGTTCGGGCCTGACGTTCGAGACGATCCGTAAAGCGGAAGAAGCCGCGACCGTCTAAGGGCTCGTCACGAAATAAGTGCTACATTCGGCCGGCTGCGAAGACGGCCC
>CAZXHQ010000365.1:0-4474 GCA_964640145.1 uncultured Rhodothermales bacterium
GGATCCGACGCTGCGCTGTCGGGCCGGATTCGACGCTGCGTGCCGGGGTTCGACGCTACCGAACCGGTTTCGGACTCAGGTAAATCTCGCTCTCGCGGATTTCCGTCTCGCCCTCTCGCAGCTGTTGCGCGCCGTTCGAGGCCGGCCCCCGATCGGGGGCTGTCCGTTCGGCGGACGAGGGGCCCGGTGCGGAGTGCAACCTGCTTGCCTGACCGATCTTCGCACCGGCCGTCGACGCCTTTACGTCGAGGCGGCGCATGGAGGTGCTCGACAGGTCGCGCAGGTCCGACTCGTAGCGCTTGTACGCCTCACGCTGGAAGGCATCGTACGACCGTGAGAAGTGCTCGCCGATTTTCTCGGTCATCGCATGCTTCTCGTTGTAGAGATCCTTCAGGGTGCGGAATTCGTTGAGGAGATCCCAGTACTCGATGCTCTTCATTTTGTAGAAGTTGCTCTCGTACTCCTCATTCTGACGCAGGATGGAATCGATTTGCGCGAGCCGGCTGTCGATATCGCGGTGGGCACGCGTCGTCTTATAGCGGTCGATATAGCGCATCGCATCCCACCGAATCGCGCCTGCAACGATGGGGAGGAGCATGGCCAGCACTACGAAGCCGAAGTGGATGAAGCCGCTTCCGTTGGAGGCGGCGAGGCTCGAGCCTCGCACATCAGTGATCCCGAAAATGGCCAGCTCGATCCCGATCAGCAGTGTGGCCCAGAGAATGGTCACCGACGACCCGAGATCGTCCAGATCGTCCCTTGAAGGTCTGCGCCGGGGCAGGATCGACTCGATCAGTCGCTCAGCGATGATGAGTCCACCGCCCGTCAGCACGATGGCGAGCACCGTGGAGACCGACCACTGTGCAAACCGGGAGACGGATGCTTCTCCGATGAGGAGCGTGGAGACGGAAAGCAGAATGATGAAGATCGACGTCGCGATGACGGCGGCGACGATGAAGCTGTTGGCCCACAGGCGGCGGCGCACGCTGAAAAACTCTCCCGCGTTCAGCATGGGCTGTTCGTAGAGCTCTTCCGCGCGCATGCGCAGGTTGGCTTTTTCGACCAGGAGGTTCTCATTCATCTCCCGGTAGAACGCGGACTTCTTGGTTACCTTCCGGATGAGCTGACCCATCGCCATCTCGGCGAATTTCTTGATGCCATGCTGGCTCCGAAGGTACGAGCCGTAGCGGCCTCGATAGTATAGGTGGCGAAACATACTTCGTCTCGTTAATACGTGTCAGTGTAGATCGCGGGCATATATGTCGCGCTCCACCCGATCGGCCACGTGCGCGACTTTCTCGATCATCTCCCAGACCTCCTCGAAGTCGAGGGTCGAGACCAGGTGGGATGCTCGCAGCGTTATGTACGTGACCAATTCGTTTTCATCGTTTCGAAAATCCTCGATGCATATCGCACCGACGTCGAGGTGTGCGTTCTTACGCAGCAAACTTTCCAGATCGAACCGCTGCGGGCGCGGACCGATCGGGCTATCCACTACGATCCGGGAGTTGTCCGAGTCATCCACATTCTCCTTGTAGATGACGTGGACAACCTGGGAGCGCTGATCTCCCGTCATCACCTCGAACGCCCAGTGGTTCGGTTCCACTTCCTTCGAATTCGGACCGTATCGATCCCGAAGAAGGGACGTCAGCTTTTCAAATTGCATACTGGTATCAGGCATTCGTCGGCGCCGGGCCGCAAGTCATTCATCCCGTTCGATTTCTTGGAGTGCCAGGTGGAAGATGATATGCCGCGCTTCACATGCTCTTGCGATGCCGCGCTGCAGATGCTCTTGCAATGTACCTTCTTCTGCCGCGCCGGCATACGCGCATGCTGTGCTGCGCCGGCCGATGCCGTGCCGCGTGTGGCTAACGCCATACCGCCTGCGGCAGATGCCGTACCGCGTATGGCCGATGCAGGTACTGCCTGCGTCCGATGCCATACCGCGTGTGGCCTTTGCAGGTACGTTACCCTACAAGGTGCCGCGAACTCCATGGTTCCTCGAGGCGAAGCCCGTTAACAGGAATATTACCAGAGCAGAAGCTCGCCATTGAGCACGAAGCTCGCGCGGTTCGTAGGCCCTCGTTTCAGTCCGGTGCGATCACGTAACTCTCTGCGCGGTCGGCTCCTTGACGCGGACATCCTTGGAGGATCGGGCGGCGATTGGTGGTGCAGGACGTTCAGTGAATCTTCTCGCCGAGGGCACCCGGTGTGAGTGGGATCCGGTACGAACGAAACCCGGTTCGAACGGCCCGCGATGCGAGTGGGACCCGGTGCGAACGGCACGCGATGCGAGTGGTAGCCGGCACGAACGGTACCCGGCGCGAATGATACCCCGCGCGAATAGTACCCAATGCGAGTGGCTGTCCGCCACAAACGGCACCCCGCGCAACTCTGAAGGGGTATGCATTTCGCTGTCTCCCGAGGGCCTGCGTGCTCGTGTCGAATGATCACGACGTCCGGATGCGGCGCCCTTCACGATGCGACGGCCGCATCTCCGGCATGCGTCCCTAATATAAACGCTGAGATACGTGTGCATATAATCCATCATATGCGTGGATAATTGCTGCCGTCCTCATCCGGATTTCAACCGGCGCAATGGAATCAATCCCTGAATCTTTCTAGTATCACCGGACCTCAACCGGCACGCGCAGAAGCTGTGCGCGCCTACGTGCGGCTGCGTCCGCACACTCCGCCCGTGACCCAAACTAAACTCGTGGCCGCCTGCTTACGGCGCGGAGCGCGATGCAGCGGCGCTCAGATGCTACCGTATTTACGAATTGATGTGCTAAGTTCGCAGACGCAGCCCGTGTCCGCAAACCTGATGCGTAGGCGCAAGCTTTACGCCGTGTGGTCGGATACGGAACGATGGACGCGGATGGAACGTGGACCTGTGACCGCATACTGAACCCCTTCCCGCCAACGACGCACGCACCTGTGCGCCGGTGCTCCTCGACAATTTGCCCTGACATCACAATTGCTTCGTTGAAGCCCACGCCCGTCAGTACGGGGCAAGACCGACCTGCAACTTGCAAGCTGTAACCGATACATGGATGTCCTAGACAAAATCGTCTCCTTATCGAAGCGCCGAGGCTTCATCTTCCCGTCGTCGGACATATACGGCGGTCTTGGAGCGACGTACGATTACGGCCCCCTGGGCGTGGAGCTCAAGCGCAACGTCAAGGAGCGCTGGTGGCAGCACATGGTCTACCGGCACGACAACATCGAGGGCGTTGATGCGGCCATCCTCATGCATCCGACGGTCTGGAAGGCGTCCGGGCACGTC
Source organism: uncultured Rhodothermales bacterium (assembly GCA_964640145.1). Taxonomy (GTDB): domain Bacteria; phylum Bacteroidota; class Rhodothermia; order Rhodothermales; family VXPQ01; genus CAZXHQ01. Next base: position 3,287 of record CAZXHQ010000365.1, read on the forward strand.
GATGCCTTCAACGATCCCATGATCGACGACAAGGCATCCAAGTATCGCTATCGGGCCGACGACCTGATCGATAACCATATCGAGAAGCTGCGGGCTGACGGCAAGCAAGAGCACGCCGAGGAACTGCACGGTCGGTTTGTCGCCGCGCTGAACAGCGGGGATGACATGCCAAAGCGGTTGTATGAGATCATCATGGACGAGGAGATCCGCGCGCCGGACTCCGGGGCGTTCGACTGGACGGAGGTGCGGCATTTCAACCTGATGTTTCAGACGCACATCGGTCCGGTCGCCGACGAAGACAACCGGGTGTATCTGCGTCCGGAGACCGCCCAGGGGATTTTTGTGAACTTTCGCCTGGCCCAGGAGACGTCTCGCCAGCACGTTCCGTTCGGCATCGCGCAGATGGGCAAGGCATTCCGCAATGAGATCGTGGCGCGTCAGTTCATCTTCCGGATGCGCGAGTTCGAGCAGATGGAGATGCAGTACTTCGTCAAGCCCGGCACGCAGATGGAGCACTTCGAGGAGTGGCGGGAGAAGCGGATGCAGTGGCACGTCGAGAACGGCATCCGCCCGAAGAAGCTGCGCTGGCATGAGCACGAAAAACTCGCGCACTACGCCGACGCGGCCTTCGACGTGCAGTACGAATTTCCGATCGGATGGCAGGAGATCGAGGGCATTCACTCACGGACCGATTACGACCTCAGCCGGCACCAGGAGTTCTCCGGCAAGAAGATGGAGTACTTCGATCCGTACGAGCAGGAGAAATTCATCCCGTTCGTCGTCGAGACGTCCGCCGGACTCGACCGCACGATCCTGATGATCCTCTGCGAAGCGTATGAGGAGGAAGAGGTCGAGGGCGAGGAGCGCGTCGTGATGAAATTCCACCCCGAAGTCGCGCCGATCAAGGCGGCCGTCTTCCCGCTCGTCAAGCGCGACGGCATGCCCGAGGTGGCGCACGCCATCGAGGAAGACCTGCGGCGTGCGTTCAACGCCTTCTACGACGAGAGCGGCTCAATCGGCAAGCGCTACCGCCGGATGGACGAGGCCGGCACCCCCTTCTGCCTGACCGTCGACGGCGACACGCTCGAAGACGGCACCGTCACCATCCGCGACCGCGACTCGATGCAGCAAGACCGCATCCCCAAAGACAACGCGGTCTCCTATATCCTGGATAGGATGAAGAACTGG
>CAZXHQ010000366.1:0-4463 GCA_964640145.1 uncultured Rhodothermales bacterium
CGTTGGTCATAACGTGTGTTCCAAATTGATCGTAGTACTGCCGGTTGATTACAGTTTGCCGGTGCGCAGAAATGTATCCTGAGGCCGGTTGATAGCAGTCTGCCGGTGCGCAGAAATGCGTCCTTAGGCCGGTCGATTACGGTCTGCCGGCACGGAGAAAGTGTATATCGAGCTGATCCAGGAAACGGTCATCTGAGAGCCCCGTCCGGTTAAACAAAATCACGCTTCCTCGTCCGAGCTCGGGATAGACCCGTATCTCCGAATAATACCCGCCGCCGCCGCCCGCGTGTGCGAAATACGTCCGGCCATTCAGTTCGCCTTTGAACCAGGACAGGCCCATCCCCGCCGGCTTGCCTGCGCGTAGAAAGTGCTCCGTGAAGAGGAGCTGTGTCGCCTCTTCCGAGACCACCTCGGAGGGCGGATTCAGCAGCGCCTGCACGTAACGGACGAAGCCGTCGGCGGAACCGACCAGCCCTCCGTAGGCGGACCCATTCACGTAGTAGGGCCTGAACGGCCTCCACTGCTGTTCGCGGTGGGCCATAAACCTGGACTTGTCGATAAACAGGCCGAACGCCCAGTAGCTGAGGCTGCGTCGCCGGTGGTACCCCTTGGCGTGGTGTCCGCCGCCAGGAGAAAATCCGAGTTCCTCCGGGCCAAGACCGATCGGCTCGAGTATGTGCCGCGTGACGTACTGCTCATAGTGTACACCCGACACTTCCTCGATCAATTGGCCGAGCAGGACATATCCAAGGTTGGAGTACGCAAAGCGCTCATTCGGAGCTGCCCTTGTCTTCGGATGCCGGGCAAACTGCTCGCGAAAGAATTCCTTGCTGTCGAAGGCATCGTGCTCGTTCTGCAGGTGTACCCAGCTGAGTGGAATCGGATTGGGAATGCCTGCGGAATGGGACAGCAGATGCCGGACCGTAATGGTTGGCGCGTACGGAAAGTCAGGCAGGTACTCAGCCGCCGGCAGGTCGAGATCGACCTTGCCTTGCTCGGCCAGTTGGACAACCGCAAGTGCCGTAAACGTCTTCGTGATGGAGAAGCCGCTGTACGTCGTTGCTGCCGATACGGGCGTGCCTCTAGCCACGTCGGCGAGGCCGCCGTCGAATCTGAACAGGACTGAATCCGGACTGAAAAATCGGTACTGGACCGCGGGCGTTCGGCCCGCCACCAGTTGTTTCTGCAGGGTGATGGTGGGCGCTTGCACCCGCAGCTCCGCGTCGCTCGCGCACGATGCGCTGAGTACGAGTACTGCCAAAGCGGCCGTCGTGTGTTTTCGGTTCATGGCGGGAATCGGCTTGCGTGGGCGTATCGACAAATCCGGTGCGGCGACCTGGAGCAACGGTTGGGATGTCATTTCCAAGTAGGGAAGCGGGTGGATGCCCAGTTACTTCACGAGCATCATTCTGCCGGTACCGCTCGTTGCGCCCGCGGCCATCCTGGTCGTGATGCGATACACGTATGTGCCCGAGGCGAGGGACGATCCGTCCACGTCGATCCGCTGTCTGCCACCCGCCGCTAGCGCTGCCTCGGGAGTCGCCAGCACGCGCCGACCCATTAGATCGAAGAGCTCGAGCGTCACAAGAGCCGGCGCCGGCAGATCGAAGACGACCGTCGTCGACGGGTTGAATGGATTCGGGTAGTTGCCGTGCAGGGCAAATCCTCCGGGCGTCTCGTCCTGCGAGTCGACGGACGTGATCTGTCCGCGTACAAAGGTCACGTGGCGGGCAGGACCCACCGTGTACATCGCTCCGTCTGTCGTGACCACACGGTGGTAAACCGTTGTGGGCGTGTTGAGCAGGAGCGGGACGCCCCCAGCCATCCCGGCGGTGAGCGAATCGAACAGCGCAGCGGCAAATTCCACGGTAAGGTGGGTGCGTGTCTCGTCGACGCCGAGGTCGATCGTCACCGTCCGCACCTGGAAATCGGGATGCAGCGAAGCCTGCCACAGATAGGCCACCGGGTCCGCGTCCGGATCCTCCACGCGCGTGAACTCGACCTGTCCAAGGTATACGTCGGGATCGACGGGCTCGGTCGTTCCGCCGATCACGATATACTCGCCGTTCGCGGGCGAGGTCAACGCCGACGCGGCCGGCGCCTGATTCGACGGATGGCGGAGGCGGCCGCTGACCCGATCGGCTTGACGGGTCGTGCGGACCTCCATGGAGAGTAGGCCGGCACGCAGGTCCTCTTCCCAGCCGTCCTCGAGCTGGAACGTATAGTCGACGCCGTCGAAGAGTCCCGACGTCGGGCTGTAGTTGAACAGTGTGGCGACCTGCTCCCCTCCCGAACCCAGCGCACCGCGGTAGAGCACGATTTGCTGCCAGTTGGACGCTAGTCCGTTAAAAAAGCAGATCAGGCGCAACCCGTTGGGAGTGGCAAGGGCCCGGACGCGTCCGCGTGCAACAGCCACCGATTGCCACAGCTGCGTCAGGGGCGCCTCCATGAACTCCGCGGCCGCGGCCGGCGGCTGGATGCGCGCGGTAAGCCGGTTGGCGGGATCCGTATTCATGGTGTGGACGACGAAGTACAGCCGTCCGTCGTTCAGCTCCTGGACCTGATCGTTCGTAAGCGCAAACGTTGCATCGATGCCGCCGCCCATCGCATACTGATTGGGGGCCATGATGCCGAGATTCTTGACCGAGACACCTCCCTCGTTAGGATCGCCGCGGTAGACGTCGATCTGAGACAATGGAAAGGTGAGATTCCAGAATGCGGCAAAGAGACGCAGCTCACTGCCGTCGAGCGTTGCCTGAATCGTTCCGCGGCGCAGGTGCGGATTGCCGCCCTGCAGGAGCGGAGCTTCGAACACGGCCTCCTGTGTCGAATGTGACCGGGCCGGTTGGGCAGAGACGAAAAGGGCCAGTACGACCAGAAGAAAGATTGTGGCCCCGTGATGGGTGTAATGCATGGCTGCTTCCGAATGTCGGTTGCGTGAGATTTCAGATGACGTCCGAAATCTATCACCGACATCCAGAGGTACGCATGGCACGAAATAGCCATTTTGGGGATGTCTCAGTCCCGAAGGAAAAGGAGCGCGAGACCTTTTCTCGAGTTGACGCCGAGCTTGTCGAAGATATTCGCGGTGTGGCGGCGCGCCGTGTGCGGGCTGAGGTAGAGTCGCTCGGCGATCTCTGCATTAGAGAGGCCTTCGGCGAGGAGGAGGGCGACCTGCCCCTCGCGGTCGGTCAGGCCAAACCGCTCGCGCAGTGCCCGGGCATCCGGCAGGGTCACCGCCCCAAGGCGGGCCACGGTGACCATCACGGCGGGATCGGCACCGAAGCTGCCCGGCGGCAGAAGCGCGCCCTTCAGCTCGTAGGACGCGGTACGAGTGTCGACGCGGCGCAGGCCGGGCGCCACCCCGATACCCCGGCCCGGAAAGGCAAGCGGATGCAGGGAGCGCGCGAGCAGCTGGACCTCCGCCAGTATCGTCTCACCCTCCGGGTCAGCATCGACGAGCCGCACCAGCGCCTCGTTACGGTGCAGCTCGACGCGGTCCCGTCCGAAGACGGCCAGCGCCTCGGTGAGGAGATCCAGCGACCGGCGCTGCGCGTCGAGTCGGCCGACGGCGTCAAGGCCTGCGTGCAGCGACGGAAGAAGTGACTGCAGCACGGCGAGACTGCCCTCGCCAAAGCGGACCCTGTCGCGAGCGTCGAAGAGAACCCATACCAGGATCTCCCCCACGTTTATCTGACTGTAGCAGCCCACGAAGTCCTGGATGCCTTTCGCCTGCAGAACGCCGCTGACCATGTCGGAGTCCTTCATGGCGTATCCATAGCGGCCGATCATCTGCTCGTTACGTTCCCAGGAGAACACGTCCACCCGGCCCTGCCGCCGGAGCTTCTGCCAGAAGTCGACCACCGCATCGCTGAGCCGGATGCCATCGGCGGTATAGTCCGTCACGTATTGCTCCACCCCGGCGGCCAGGTCCGGGTCCTCTTCGCTGAAAAAGAGCCGTTCGCCACCGGGCATCATAAATATGGTCCTGTCGCCGCCCATGAGCTCGCGGACGGCTCTGTTGACGTCGCGCCGCCACGCGTCGATCGAGGCGTTTGCAAGCGGAGAAATCAGGGCGCGCGAGGCCGTTTCATAGCGCCGAAGATCGTCAGCGGTCAAGTAGAGTCCCATAGTACCCAAAATGTTGGTTTCGGGAACGCGGCTACGATCACAAATGACATCCACTCTGCGAGGTGGGACTCGACTCGCACCGCAAGAAGTAAGGAGCAACCCCAATGGAACGCCTTTGTTGCCGGCCTGCAGGCTGTCTCCGACGCTCCGTCTTTCATCTGGCATAAGTCGCAGAAGGCGTGCTCCCGGCGGCGTGAGACCGATCCGAGCGCGCGTACCATGCAAGGTAAGATGTCGCCGCACCTACGCCTCCCGGAAGTGCGTAGCAATGTCCGTCGCCATAGTTAGTCCGAGAAAAGTCAAGCAGGCTGCGAACGTTCTTTGGAAAAACT
>CAZXHQ010000367.1:0-4459 GCA_964640145.1 uncultured Rhodothermales bacterium
GATCTCTTTCGTGCGGACCACTTCGACGTCGACAAAGCCCGCCTTCCGGAGCAGATCCAGATAGTCCTCTTCGGGGACGGCCCCCGCGATGCAGCCCGCGTAGAGCTCGGCCGAGCGCTGGAGCGAGGCGGGGAGCGTGCCGCAAACCACAATGTCGGAGACCCAGAAGCGTCCGCCCGGCTTCGTGACGCGCACCATCTCCGCGAACGCCCGGCGCTTGTCCGGCACGAGATTGAGCACGCAGTTGCTGATCACGACGTCCACGCTGCCGGACTCGACCGGCAGGTCCTCGATCTCTCCGTGGAGGAACTCCACGTTGTCGTATCCCATGTCGGCGGCGTTGGCGCGGGCTTTCTCCACCATCGACGGCGTCATGTCCACGCCGACGACGCGGCCCGTCTCGCCGACGACGGAGCGGGCGATGAAGGCGTCGAGCCCGGCGCCGGAGCCGAGATCCAGGACGGTCTGCCCGGGCTCGAGCCCGGCCAGCTCGGTGGGGAGCCCGCAGCCGAGCCCGAGGTCGGCGGCGGCCACGTAGCCGTCTACGCCGTCGTATTCGTCGCCGATCATGGAGATCTCCGTGCCGCGTTGCGGGCCGCAGCCGCAGCCGGCCTTTTCGCCGCGCCGGGCGGCCGCGTCGTACTTCGCTTTCACCTGTTCTTTGAGGGCGCCGGCCTTCGGGGTGGTCTGATCGTTCATGGCCTGGGGTTAACAGCAGTTGGAGGTGACGGACTGGAAGAACGTCTCGGCTTCGTCCTTGAGGCGGCGCAGCGCCTGCGCATCGACGCAGTAGCATACGGCCGGCCCTTCGATCTCGCCGACTACGAGTCCCGCATTCTTCAGCGCCCGCAGGTGCTGGGAGACGGTCGACTGCGCCAGCGGGAGCTCCTCGACGATCTCCCCGCAGATGCAGGCACCGCGTTCGGCGAGCACCCGGAGGATCTCGATCCGCGCCGGATGCCCCAGCGCCTTGAACAGGGCGGCCAGGTCGACGTCGGTTCGGTCGAAGGCGGAGGATTTGGCACGTACCATGGCGTTCTAATTTCGATCCTTGGTTAATCGTATAGCTACGATATGCGATGTAGCTGGACAAAGTTTCGCGGCCGGTCGAACTTTTCCATCCGGAAGGGCCGGCGGATCCTGCGTGGATTCCGAAAGACGAGGTGGGTTCGAACTTACTTCGCCGGCAGGCCGGCGTTGAACGCGAGGCAGCAATCCACCACGAACTCCAGGTCGGCGTCCGCTTCGAACCCGGGCGGGTCCACGAAGACGTAGCCGTTCATGGGCCGGCCCGTGAAGTCCATCTCACGGACGTGCTCGCGGGCGAGCATCTCCGCGTAGCGTTCCGGACCGATACGGGCCATGACCGCGTCGCCGAGGACGCCGAGGCACATGTTTCCGCGCACCATCAGCGCGAGACCGCCGAACATCTTCTTTTCGGAGAAGGGTGCTTTCGCGCCCAGCGATTCGCGCACGCGCTCCGCTACACGTTCATCGTAGGCCATGAGTAAGCGGTCGACAGTTGAAGGTTGAAGGTTGAAGGTTGAAGGTTGAAGGTTGAAGGTTACTGCGCGGAAGCGATCTCGTTCAGGCTTAAGCGTATAACGTTCAACCGTTCGACACCGTTTACGCGGCTTTGAATGCTTCCTGCTCCGCATACTGCAGCTCGTAGAGCTTGCGGTAGAGGCCGCCGAGCGCGAGGAGCTCCTGGTGGGTGCCCTGCTCGCGGACCCGGCCTTTGTGCATGACGAGGATCATGTCGGAATGCTGGATGGTCGAGAGGCGGTGAGCGATCACCAGGGACGTGCGGCCGGCCATGAGCTTCTCCAGCGCCTCTTCGATGAGGTGCTCGGTCTCCGTGTCGACGCTCGAGGTGGCCTCGTCCAGCACGAGAATCTCCGGGTCGTAGACCAGCGCCCGAACGAACGAGAGGAGCTGCCGCTGACCGTGAGAGAGCGACGCGCCGCGCTCGCGGACGTCCTGGTCGTACCCGTCCGGCAGCTGCCGGATGAACGGATCGGCTCCGACCAGCTCTGCCGCCCGCCGCATGTCGGCCTCCGTGATCCTCGGATCGTCGAGCGTTAGATTTCGGGAGACGGATCCGGAGAACAAGAAGACGTCCTGCAGAACCAGGCCGACGTGCCGCCGCAGATCCGACAGACGCATGTCGCGGATGTCGACGCCGTCCACGTAGATGCCTCCTTTCTCGATGTCGTAGAAGCGGAGCAGCGTATTGATGACGGTCGTCTTGCCGGCGCCCGTCGCGCCGACGATGGCCACCTGCTGCCCGGGCTCGACCGCGAACGAGACGTCGCGGAGGATCCAGTTCGGCTCCTGGCCGTCGGACAGCTCTTTCTGATACGAGAACCACACGTTGCGAAACTCGATACGTCCGTCCAGGCGACCCACGGCGGCGGGCTGCGCCTTCTCCTTGATCTCGTAATCCTCGTCCAGCAGGCCGAAGATGCGTTCCGCCCCGGCCATCGCGCTGAGGAGCGTATTGTACTGGTCGGACAGATTGCGGATAGGCTCGAAGAACTGACGGGAAAACTGGATGAAGGCGATCAGGACGCCGAGCGTGAGGGTGCCCGTCATCGCCCGCAAGCCGCCGAACCAGATGACGAGGCCCAGCGCGGTCGATCCGAGGATCTCGACGACGGGCCAGAACAGCGCGAAGTAGAAGATGGTCTTGATCTGCGCCGCACGGTGGTCGTCGTTGATGCCGCTGAAGCGCTTCATCTCCTCGCGTTCGCGGTTGAACACCTGTACGATGCTCATACCCGAGACGTGCTCCTGGAGGAACGAGTTGAGGCGCGCGACCTGCTTCCGCGTCTCGCGGTACTGGATGCGCACCTTTTCGCGGAAGAGGAAGACGGCGTAGACCATGATCGGCAGAACGGCGAGCACGACCAGGGCCAGGATCCAGTTCAGCGAGAACATGAAGTAGAGAATGAACGCGATCCGGAACAGGTCGCCCAGGATGACGACGAGTCCGGCCGAGAGCACGTCGCTGAGCGCCTCCACGTCGCTGGTCGTCCGCGTGATGAGGCGTCCGACCGGAGTGCGGTCGAAGAAGCGGAGCGATTGCCGCTGGATGTGGCGATAGACCTTCGTACGCAGATCGTAGATGGCCTGCTGGCCGATCCACTGGGTCAGGTACCCGCGTCCGAAGGCGAGCAGCCCCTCGCCGACGAGTGCGGCGACCAGCAGAACGATCATGTACCGCAGCCCTTCCAGGTCGCCCGGCACGATGTAAATATCGATCGCCTCCTGCACGAGCTTCGGGCGCAGCGGGCCCAGATAGGCGGCGCCGACGGTCATCACGAGCGCTACCGCGACCCACCACTTGTAGGGCTTCAGATAGCGGATAATCCGGCGAAGGAGGGTGCGGTCGAAGCCCTTGTCGTCTGCGTCCTTATGTTTGCTGTCGGCAGCCAAGCTCTGCGGGGCGGATGTTCAAATCGAGTATCGCTTTAATTCTTCAGCCACTTCGGTGTTCTGAAACACGCGCCGCGCCTCCGTGACGAGCGGCGACGGGTCGTCGTATCGAGCGCTGAAGTGGCCGATCAGCAGGCGCTTCGCCGCCGCTCGCCGCGCGACCTCGGCGGCTTCGGCCGCGGTGGCGTGCGCGGTTTCGAGGGCCCGCCTCCGCAGGTCGCTCGCAAACGTGGCGTCGTGGTAAACGAGGTCGGCATGCCGGGCCAGGACGCGGCCGTTCTCGCAGGGCCGCGTGTCCGTCACGTAGGCGAACGAGCGGCCGCGGCGCTCCGGACCCACCACCTCCTCCGATTTCACCACGCGGCCGTCCTCGAGCTCGACGTCCTCTCCCCGCTTGAGCGCCCGGAGGTGGGCGTACTCCCTCACGCCGAGCTCGCGGGCCTTGTCGGCATCGAGGTGGCCCGCTTTCGGGTGCTCCTCCAACCGGTACCCCGCCGTGAAGGCCCGATGCTCGAGCGGGCGGGCCTCGACGAAAAACTCCTCGACCTCGTAGACGACGTCGTGCGCGAGCGTCTCCGGCAGCTCGACGAACGTCACGTCGAAGCCGAACCAGTCCACGTTCAGGCCGGGCATGTCGTAGACGAGGTCCGCAAGTCCAGCAGGCGCCACCACCGTGAGCGGATCCGTACGATCCAGCAGCGACAGCGTCGAGAGCAGCCCCATCAACCCGAAAAAATGGTCTCCATGCAGGTGCGTGATGAACGCGGCGTCGATGCGCGTGGGCCGGAGCCCCGCTTCCATGAGGCGCATCTGCGTACCTTCGCCGCAGTCGAAGAGCAGGATGCGCCCCTTTCGCGTTAGCGCCGTGGCGGAGGGGTGGCGCTCACGGGTCGGTATGGCAGAGGCCGTGCCGAGGGGAATGACGTCGATATCTGCCACGTGGGGTCTGTGTGCGCGGAGAAGACTGCTTCGAGACGCAACCGGCCGCTTGCGGGCCCTGGAATACGGACCCAAACTTACG
>CAZXHQ010000368.1:0-4437 GCA_964640145.1 uncultured Rhodothermales bacterium
CTGGCGGCGCTAGGCTAGTACGCCGCACCGTTTGCTTTATGCGGGCGCCCCCAGGACCGCCTCCTACACGCCCGCCGCGCCGATACGCATAGCAGCCGATGCCTTATCCATTTACTCAGTATATTGGGTTAATAGATAAGGGGTCTCCAAGCCCCCTGCCCAGGGCGCCTCCTATTCGCTCCGAACCTCTGAGCCGTCCCGCCAGGGTCGCTCCTGTCCGCTCCGATCCTCTGAGCCGTCGCGCGCGCGGTCGCGGCCTTCCCGGGAATGGGTCGTGTCCGCAACCTCGCAAATTTTTGGAATGGGACCCTCGAACCGTGGTTTCGGGACGCCTTTTTGAGTAGACTGCCGTGACTTGGCATGTCGCTGCACAATTTTCACGTCCTGTTGAATACGCAGCAGGTCCCACCGGGACGATTCTATCCGTAGGGGCAGGAGAATCAGTTCATGACAAGTGCTTTTCCGTCAGCTTCTGACGCGGACCTGGGCGGATGTCGTCGTGCAGGCCGCTCGCCGTACCGAGGGACGCCATGCAGGGGCACGCACCGCGTCCACACGGCGCGCCCCTCGATGGGCTGAGAGACTTGCGAATCAACATGTTCGCCTTGAGCAAAACACAGCGGTCCATCCGCCGGCCTGGCGTCCCGATCGGGCGTCTCGGTCGTCCGACGGAGATACGGCTTCCCTGCTGCACGCGCGAAAATGTGCATCGATTTGCCCTCGTGGCGGGCCGCGCACGAAGGCCTCCGTTTAGTAACGCCAATTTTTTGGGCTCTGTCAGTGGAGAAGCGCACTGCTATTTAGAAGGCAACGAGGAGCGCGTGTACTACCATCCTGGACAGCTCGCAGCGAGCACGACGTATATCGTGGTGTTCGTCTGTATGCTCCTTCTCGCGTGGGGGCTTGCGCCGAGAGTAGCCGGCGCGCAGCATGCCGCGGTCGAGTGGCTGGAGTTCGATTGCGAGGGCGAGCAGTGCCTCATCCTCAATGCGTACAGCCTCAGGGGCCCGGAGCCGTCGGATACCGGCGAGCCATACGAGCGTGAGCCGCTGACGCCGGAGGAGGTCGCGCCGATTCTCCTCAGGCTTCCGGTAACGGCGGTGCCGGATTCAAACGCACTGGATGCGTTTTGCAGAATTCTTGGTGCGCCGGACCTGAAGACACTGATGTCGAGCACGCCGCAGCTTACGAGCGAGAATACGTCCAACCTCGTCGTATGGAAAGCTTTCGTGCGCGCACTGCGGGAGCAAGCCGAGGTGCAGGTGGGCGCAGGGACGGTCCGGAGCGTAGAAGTGAGCGATATCCTGAAACGCGTCTACGATGCGCAGGGCTACTTCCCATCCGGCCAGCGTCTGCTTCCCCATCTCGTGCGCGGTGTTCTGGCCGTCGTCGACCGGGAAGGCAGCGTGGTCGATACGGGTCGTGCCGTCGACCTCGGCGCCGTCGAGTACGGCGTCCCGCAGTATGCGTTGGTGACGTTCGCGAACCTGGGCAGCAGCCCGCTGCGCGTGTACTCGAAGAAGGAGTTCTTTTCCGGCGCCAGTCTGAGCTCAGCCGAGTTCTCGCTTCTGCCCGGAGAGCGAAAAGGCCGGCTTCTACGCCACGATGCAGATCTGGTGTCGCTGCTTACGGGGCGCAGCAGATCGGTGGTTGCCTATGAATCGGAGGGCGAGCGTCACGTCGTCCTGGAACTCAGAGGTCAGATTTCTTCACCTGGCCATTTCTTGGCTTCCACAGCCCGGTCGCAGCTCGCCGACCATCGTGGCTACTGGCGCGATCTCCCCCTATACCGGTTCGCATTGCTCGCGATCGCCATTGGTCTCGTGGCCCTGCTCGTCGCCGCTCGAGCGCTGGCAGTATCGTCTGCCGCTGCATGTCTCCGGAGAACGCGTCTGTCGCTGTTTTGGCTATCCAGAATTTTCTCGCGCGGCGTCAAAGTTGCTGCCCGAAGCGTCCGACAGACGGCTGCACGGTCTGCCTTCCTGAAGCGTGCGGCCGACGGGTCGGCAGATCGGCAGCGCGGCGCGAGCCGCATGCTGTCCTCCGCCGTCGCGAGACTCAAGCTGCCGGCTGGACCGCATCTGAGCCGGACCATGTCGCGCATCCCGTACACTATCACCGGTCCGATCTCCTGGACTAAAGCTCGCCTGGTCGCGGGATGGAAATCTAAGCGAGATCCTGAGCCGGTGAGCGCGCGGATGTGTGTCGAACGAATAGAAGAGCTCTGTGAAGCTACTCGTCACCCGGATGCTCCGCCGCTCCACGCGAAGAGAATTCGCCGTGAGTCGATCATGCTGGCACGAAGGCTCGATGACGATTTGCGTCGCGGGCGCCTATCTCCAGCAATCGAACATTTCCAGATCCTTTGGTCCCTGCGGCTTTTGTCGGACGTGATGGCACGGAAGGACATCGACGCGAAAGATGTTCTGGATCAATGGATTCTGGGCGCGCAAAAAGTGCTCACGCACCGATGTTCGGAGGTGGTGGGGCCCGCCACCTTGGAGTTTATGGGGCTCGTCCAGGTCCTCAGTGAGTAACTCGCTGCTCGCCCGTCGCTGCGGAGCCCGTTCCCTTCATCTTCCCCCAGACCAGATCAGGCCAGGCGTAAAGTTGGACTGATCTTGTGTTTGCTATCCCTTTATAACGCCCATCGGCCGCAACTGAGCGACGGTGCGTGATATCCCCGCTCCCTCGCATGCGTCGACCACGTTCCGGACGTCCTTGTACGCCTCCGAAATCTCTTCCTTCATCGTGCGCGTGCTGTCGCTCATTACGATGATGCCGCGGTCGGCTAGCTCGCGATAGATGTTGCGCCCTCCAGCCGACTTTTTGGCCTGGCGGCGGCTCATCGCCCGGCCGGCACCGTGGCAGGTGCTGCCGAACGTGCCTCGCATTGCCTGGTCCGTCCCCACCAGCACGAAGGAATACCGTCCCATGTCTCCGGGAATCAGCACGGGCTGTCCGATCTTCCGGTATATCGGGGGGACGTCTTCGTGGCCGGGGCCGAAGGCGCGCGTCGCCCCTTTGCGGTGCACGCACACGCGCTGGCGTCGGCCGTCCACGTCGTGCGTCTCGAACTTGGCGATGTTGTGCGCCACTTCGTACACCGTCCGCAGGCCCACGTCGCGAGGCGGCAGCCCCAGCGCACGCTCGAAGGCGAGCTGCGTATTGTGCGCCATGACCTGGCGATTCGCAAATGCGTAGTTGACGGCGCACCGCATGGCGCGCAGGTACCGCCCGCCCTCCTCGGACTGCAGTGGAGCACAGGCCAGCTGCCGGTCCGGGAGCGAGATGTCGTAGGCGTTCATCGCGCGGTCCATCACCGAGAGGTAGTCGTCGCAGATCTGATAACCGAATCCGCGAGAGCCGGAATGGATGATCACCGTAACCGTTTCAGGTTCCTGGCCCATCGTTCGCGCAGCCTCGTCGTCATAGATTTCCGAGACGTAGCCGACCTCGAGGAAGTGATTGCCCGATCCCAGAGTGCCGATCTGCGGCTGTCCCCGCTTGACGGCCCGGTCGGAGACGTCGTCCGGATCCGCGCCGTCGATCCGTCCATGCTCTTCGATGCAGTCCAAATCGGCCTGGCTGCCGTAGCCCTCGGAGACCGCCCACTGTGCCCCCTCGACGGCGACCCGGCGCAGCTCACTCCGAGATACCGTCAGGGCGCCCGATGAGCCGACGCCCGTCGGCACGCTCTTAAAGAGGTCGTCGACCAGTCGCTGCACGTCCGGTTGGATGTCGCCTCGTTGGAGCTTCGAGGCCATCAGCCGGACGCCGCAGTTGATGTCGTAGCCGACGCCGCCCGGCGAGATCACCCCCTCATCCAGATCGAAGGCCGCCACGCCGCCGATGGGAAAGCCGTAGCCCCAGTGCATGTCGGGCATGGCGTACGAAGCGCGGACGATCCCGGGGAGATGGGCCACGTTCGCGGCCTGCCGCGGCGCGTCATCCGAGAGAATGTCGCCGAGCATGTCTTTCGTCGCATAGATGCGCGCCGGTACGCGCATCCCCCCGCTGCGGGGAATCTCCCAGATGAAGTCGGATACTTGTCGGATGTCGTAGGCGGGCATGATCTTCCTGATTCAAGTGACCTTCTCGATTCAAGTGAGCTTCTCTATTCAGGTGCGACATCACGTCCGGCGGCGGCACTTCTTTTCGTTCATGGTCATGTGCATGGTCATGATGTTCATGCGGCCGGCGTACAGGTGCGCTGCTCATTTAAGCCGCTCGTTCACGCGGTCGACGTAAAGCCGTGCTGCTCTCCATGCGGGCGGCGAAAGGCCGGGCCGCTCGTCCATGCGCCGGCGTAAAGCCCCGTTGCTCGACCTGCAGCCCCATTCGCAGGGCGGCGTCTGTTCATATAACGGCCGTGTGAGTCCGGCGGATTCGTGAAAGCATTGGAAAGCAGGGCATCCGGACGCGAATGCGAGGGCC
>CAZXHQ010000369.1:0-4427 GCA_964640145.1 uncultured Rhodothermales bacterium
GATCTCACGCGCACGCTCGATCTGCTCCACCGAATAGTTCGAGACCCCGACGTGCTCGATCAGCCCCTCCTCGACGGCCTCACGCACCGGCCCGAGAGAGGCCTCGATGGTGAAGTTCGGGTCCGGCGCGTGATGCTGCCACAGCCGGATGGCTCCGCCGCCGAGGGCCTCCGCGCTCTCGCGAATGGTGGTGCGGAGATGCTCGGGATCGCCGTTGCGCGGCCAGCCGCCCCCGTGCCGCATCAGGCCGCCCTTCGTCGCTACGACGACGCCGGAGACGTCGCCGTCGTAGGCGTCGAGCGCCTCACGGGTCAGGCGCTCGCCGTGATGCTTCTCGCTCTCGTCCCTGCAATAGGAGTCGGCTGTGTCGATGAGCGTGACGCCCAAGTCGAGGGCGCGATGGATGACGGCGACGGCGTCGGGGCGGCCCGGCCGGCCGTCGATCGAGAGCTGCATCTCGCCGAGGCCGACGGCGCTGACTTCGAGGTCCGTTCCGTTGATGGTCGTGGTATCCATATCTGTCGCCTGTGGTGGGAGGGTCGTGTTCGTCCGGATCTCGTACCGGCCTCTACAGCCTGACGTTCAGCCTGCGACCGTAACATAAATGTGCCAGCGCATAGAGCTCCAGTCCGAAGGGCAGGTAGCCGACGTACCCCGGCAGCGGCATTTCGAAGACGTAGAGGATGTCGACGCCCGGCGTGTGGTAGATCCACTTCGGAAAGGAATACATATTCCAGAACTCCCAGAAGAAGCCGCAGACGAGCGCTCCGACGGCGAGCGATAGCGCCGGACGCCAGTCGCGGCCCTCGAGCGCGTCGAAGAGGGACGGCCGGCCCAGCCAGATGTTGAGCGCTTCGAACAGACCGAAAAACATGCCCCAGATGAGCGGATAGAAGATGCCCGGCCAGAGGATGATCAGCAGCGCCGACACGGCGCCGGCTGCAAAGCAGACCGCCGCCGTCTGCTTCGACGCCGGGATGCGGGGTCCCGGCGCCCTTCCATCCACCCATCCGAAGGAACGGACCAGTTCGGCGGTTTCGAAGACGGCGGGCATGACGGTGGAGAAGGCGACCGTGCACAGGACGGCATATTCGAGATCGGAAAAGAGTGCCGCGCCCAAGTAGATCCAGTTCTGCGTATGCGTGTTGACGAGCTCGAAGAGCCACCAGGCGGCAGCCGAGAGCACGTACAGCCGCGCGAAATCGCCGCGGGAGCGCGTGAGCTGAGAGGTGCCGCGCCGCACGAGAACCAGGCCGTCGACCGTCAGGGCGTAGCCCAGCCAGAGCGGAAAGAAGTAGACGTGCGTGCGGGGCCCCTCGACGAGCCAGTTGAGCGCCCAGAAGAGGAGCACCATGACGACGCCGGCCCAGCCGTGCGGTGGGAAGCGAGCGCCGACGGCAGCCTGATCCTTCTGCGCGAGCGGCACGGGTCAGCGGAGCGCTTTTTCAAACATGGCATACTGCTTGTCGACGACGCCGCCGATCGAATCGAGCGCGTTACGAAGCCGCTTGTTGGTGTCGAGCACCCAGCTCATCTCGCTCGCGTCGTAGCCCTGGCGGGGGCCCTCCTGAATGATGGCCAGGTTGAGAAGGGCATCGAGGCCGCGCCCCTGATACTCGCGGAGAACGCCCATCAATGGAGTGCGGCACTCGTAGAGGCCGCCAAACTTGGCGGAGGCGAGCATCTTGGGCAGCCCGAAGGGCAGCAGGCGGCCGTCGGGTACGCGACGGAGGAGCTGATTGACGTTGGGCAGCGAGATGGAGAAGGCTACGGGCCGCCCGTCGTCTTCCAGGATGAAGACGATGTTCGGGTCTATGATCTGCTTCATCTCGCCGGCGAGCTGTCCGAACTCCGCCTCCGTCATCGGCACGTGCCCCCAGTTGTTCGACCAGGCGTCGTTGTAGATGTGCAGGATCGTTTTCGCCTCTTGCTCGAAACGGTCCATGTCGAGGCTGCGAAGCGTGATGCCCGGGTGTCGCCGCTTCACGAGCTCGACCCCGCGTTCGAGCTTCTCGGTCGAGACGTACTTCTTGTGGATGTAGTAGGCCCACATCGTCATCGCCCGCTCGAAGCCGTAGCGTTCCAGGAATGCCTCGTAATAGGGCCCGTTGTAGGGCATGAGGACCGAGGGCTCCCGGTCGAAGCCGTCCACGAGCAAGCCCGCCGTATCGTTCATCGACGGATTCGTCGGGCCGCGTATTCCGGTCAGCCCCTGCGAGGTGAGCCAGTCGCTCGCCGCATCGAGCAGCCCGCGCGCAACGTCGTAGTCGTCGACGGTCTCGAAAAAACCGAAGAATCCGTTGCCGTCGTCGTACTTCTTTAGATGCATCCCGTTGACGATGGCGGCGATGCGTCCGACGACGGCGCCGTCGGCGCCCACGGCGATGATGGGTTCGATGGCGCCGTGCTCGAAGAACGCGTTCTTCCTGGGATTCAGCGCGTGCCGGACGTCCCGCCGAAGCGGGGGAATCCAGGCCGGATTGCCCCGGTAGAGGTCGTACTGGAAATCGACGAAGGCCTTCAGGTCGGTGCGCGATCGGACGGGGCGGACGGTCACGGGTGGCGGCATGTTCTGACGACGAAAAAAGGACGCCCAGCAGAAGAGCGTCCCTCGGAAGATAAAAAAGGAATGTGTGGACGCGAGCCGGGTCTTCGACGGACCGGCAGAGCAGCGGTGCAGACCGCGAGGAGGCGGGATGCGGACCTGCCCCACGCGCGCCGCCATGAGGGCAGAGACGATCGGCCCTCTACACGGCGCCGTTCTTGCTGATCACCCCATGCTTCCGCCCCACCGTCTTGAACGCCCCGAGGATGAAGTCGAGCTCCTCGTCCGAGTGCGTGGCCATGTACGAGGTGCGCATGAGGGCCTGGCCCTGCGGCACGGCCGGCGGGACGACGGCGTTGACAAAGACGCCCTCATCGAGCAGGTCGCGCCAGAACTTGAAGCAGGTCATCATGTCGCCGATGACGACGGGGATGATGGGCGACTGGGACGTCCACACGTTGAATCCGAGCTTGCGAAAGCCCTCCCGCATGTAGTCCGAGATCTCCCACAGGCGCTCCAGGCGTTCCGGCTCGCTCTCGAGAATGTCCAGGCACTTCAGAACGGTCGCCACGTTGGCGGGAGGCATCGACGCGCTGAATACGTGGGTGGAGCTTCGATGGCGAATGAATTCGATGACGTCGCGGTCTCCGACGCAGAAGCCGCCCAGCGAAGCGAAGCTCTTGGAAAAGGTGCCCGTCGTGAGGTGGACGTGCCGGTCGAGATCGAAACAGGCGGCGGAGCCGCGTCCGCCCCGGCCGATAACGCCGCATGCGTGCGCGTCGTCGAGCATCAGCGCCGCGCCGAACTCCTCGGCGAGCTCGACGAGCTCGGGCACCTTGGCGATGACGCCGCTCATGGAGAAGACGCCGTCGGTCACGATCAGCTTTCCGGCATTGGGGCTGTCCGCGTGCGCTTTCTCCATCAGGCGCCGCAGGTGATCGAGGTCGTTGTGCCGATATCGGAGCGTCTCGGCCAGGCTCACCTGCGTTCCTGCGACGATGCAGGCGTGATTGTCCTTGTCGGAGAAGATGTAGTCCCCTTTCGCCGTTACGGCCTGGATGACGCCTTCGTTCGTCATGTAACCGGTAGAGAACAGCACGCAGGCGTCGCGGCCCATGAAATCGGCAAGCCGGCTCTCCAGCTCGATGTGAAGGTCGAGCGTTCCGTTCAGGAAGCGGCTTCCCGTGCACCCGGTGCCGTACTGCTTGATCGCCCTGGCCGCCGCCTCCTGCACGCGGGGGTCGGACGTCAAGCCCAGATAGTTGTTCGAGCCGGCCATGATGATCTCACGCCCGTTCATGATGGCCCGGGAGCCTTCATTGCGTTCGATCTGCCGGAAGTATGGATACAGATCGGCTTTCTTGACCTGCGCGTAGTCGCCCGTCTCATCGAAAAAACGATGGCATTTGTCGAACAGCGACGGGTCGTCCTTAAGCGTCTGGACTTCCGACGGCGGTGCGCTGTCGTTCTCCTGGTGGAAATCAGGCGTCGTCATATTCGACTCGGGGTGATGCTGGGGAAGAAGCATGCGGTATTAAAGACGAAGGCACTTCGTACGGTCCATTACCCGCATAAGTGCTGTAAGCACGCCGGTTAGCGGGCAAAATATACAATTTCTTGCTCACATCTTAATCGAACCTTCCTATCGGCGCCGGGACGGCAACGGGTCGCCGGGACGGGGATGAGACCGTTTCGCCGAGAACCTGCTCGATGCAGCTGACGGCCTGGTCGTTGCCGCAGGTCGCGTGCGCCTGCAGCTTCTTCTCGTATCTGGAGTGATTGGCGAGGAAGCCGGCGACGTCGTCGACGGTCAGGGGGCGATCGATGACGGCTTCGCCCAGGCCGTCGCGCATCAGAAAGAGCGCATTCAGGGTCTGTTCGA
>CAZXHQ010000370.1:0-4416 GCA_964640145.1 uncultured Rhodothermales bacterium
CGACGACTATGTGTCGGGAGGGCCGGGCGACTTCGACACGGTCGTCGCGCACGGCATCGGCATGGGATTC
Source organism: uncultured Rhodothermales bacterium (assembly GCA_964640145.1). Classification (GTDB taxonomy): domain Bacteria; phylum Bacteroidota; class Rhodothermia; order Rhodothermales; family VXPQ01; genus CAZXHQ01. The sequence continues at coordinate 71 of CAZXHQ010000370.1, forward strand.
CACGAGTACGACGCGAACCGCGACCTGGTGCGCTGGATGCGCCAATTCAACGCCGATCCGGCCGGCACGCGAAAGCTCCGCTTCTTCGGTTTCGACATCTCCGGAACGCCGCAGAACCGGCTGGCCGCGCGCGGCGTCGATACGGCGCTGCTGGAGGCGCTGGCCTATCTGGAACGCGTCGATCCGGACGCGGCGGCGGCGCTTGGCGCACGGCTCCAACCGGTGCTGCCGTCGCTGTTCTACGATCTGGCCGGCGCGATGTGCGTGGAGGCCGGCGGCCCCTGGTGTGCCGAAGTGTCGGAGGAAGAGCGTCGTTCGCTCGAGAGCCGGCGCCAGTATTTCCACCTCACCGCGGAGCAGCGCGACCTGCTCACGGCCGCCATCGTCGACCTGATCGCGCTGATCGAACGGAACCCGCTGGCCTATGAAGCCGCCAGTTCGCCGGAGGACTATGCGTGGGGCCTGCGCGCCGCCATCGCCGCCCCGCCGGCCGTCGCCGCATGGCTGCGCCAGCCGCGGGACTTCCAGGCGGGCGGAACGCAAACGTCGGTCCCCGCAGAGGCCTTCGACATCCTTTTTTATACCGGGACCGTCAGCCCTGCCTGCCCGGTCCACCCGGACGCGGTGCGCGCGCCGCTGCCCGAAGAATTCAACGACTGACGAGACGAAATGGCGACGCGAGACAACCTGCTGGGCCCGCACGAACAAGTCGTCCTCCTCGCGATTTTGCACCTCGGGGAGGGGGCGTACGGCATGACGATCAGGCGCGAGGTAGAGCAGCGCGCCGGCCGCAAGCTCTCGATCGGATCAGTGTATACGACGCTCGAAAGGCTACAGCGGAAGGGATACGTGCGCTCGCACCTCGGTGACCCGACGACGGAGCGCGGGGGGCGTGCGAAGCGCCATTTCCGGATTACCGCCAAAGGCGAGCGCGCCTTAAAGGAATCTCACGAGCTTTTGCGCTCGATGAGCGAAGGCCTGGAGCTCGGCTGGGAGGGGAAGTGACGCGCCCACTGGCAGTCGCGGGGTTTTCCAGCCTGATGGAGTGCCTGCTCCCTCGCGACGTCGGCGAGTTCGTCGTAGGCGACCTGAACGAAGAGTTTGCGCTCCGTGTGCAGTCGATGTCGCGAGCTGGAGCGACGTGGTGGTTCGTCATGGAGGCGAGCCGTTCCATTCCGCGGCTGCTCATGCTATCGGGCAGAGGATCGTCGTGGTTTAAATCGCTCGGCGAGGCGGCGGCGGCTTATCTCGCGCTCGGGTTCGTCGAGCCGTATGTGCATCGATTGCTATCGGCGTTCGTTGAGCCCGGTTTCCAGGTGCAGCTGGTCATCGATCTCTTCGTCGGCTACATGGCGTGCGCATGCGGGGGGTTCTTATCTACATGGATCCACCGCGGGTCGGCGTTGTTGTATTCGGTGATCAGCACGGCGGTTTTGGCCTCGATGACGACGCGGGCGAGCCCGGACTTGCCGCCCTGGTTTCTGACGGCATTTCTGGTCATAGCGCTCGTCGCCCCGATTGTCGGCGGAATTGTGTACATCGCGTGCGCGAATCGAATGGCGAAGCGAAGACATCGTAAGGGAGGTGACCATCGATGAGGATCGAAAAACTGTTGTTACCGGCCGGCCTTGCGTTCCTGCCCCTTGCAGGCTCGGCACATCATTCGCCCAGCATGTTCGACGGCGGCAAAGAGCTGACATTGACCGGCACGGTGCGCGAGTTCCAATGGAGCAATCCGCACAGCTACATTCAGCTCGTCGTCGAGCAGGCTGATGGGGTGGAGCAGGAATGGAGCCTCGAGATGGGCGCCAATGCCTATCTCTACAACCTCGGCTGGCGGCCGTCCACGGTAAAGGCGGGCGATCGCCTGACCGTGACGATCCAGCCACTGCGTAACGGCGAACCGGGCGGGTTGCTGATGGACGTCACGACCGCCGAGGGCGAACCCGTGGGGAGCCGCCTATGAGCAATCGAATCGGAATCGCCCGGCAAGTAATGCTCGGCTCGAGCGTCGCGCTGCTCACCGCTGCCATTCCTTGTACGGCGTCGTCCCAGGACCTGCCGGATTGGCGGGGCGTCTGGATCGCTGAAGGCCTCACGGCCGATATCACGGGGTTCCCGCCGCCGACGGCCCGATGGTACAAGCTGTACGGAGACCAGGCGCCGTGGAACGAAACAGGCCAGGCGAGATTCGAGGCGATGCTCACGGACCAAGGCACGCGCAAGGCTGACGGCTGGGGCTTCCCGATGATGATGGATTCGGCCGCGCCGATGCAGTTTTTGACCACGCCGGACGAGACGCTGATCATCAACATGTACCGCGATGTGCGCCACATCCCCACAGACGGGCGCGATCTTCCGGCCGAGGAGGATCGCTGGCCGACGACCTGGGGAACGTCGGTCGGTCGTTGGGAGGACGACACGCTGGTCATCGAGACCGTTTCGGTCAGGGATCCGACGCGCTTCTTTTTTTCCTCGCCGCCCCTGTCCGAACAGGCGCGCTACGTGGAACGTATTCGCAAGACAGCGGCGGACCGCATCGAATCCGTCATGACCATCGAGGATCCAATCACCTTGGCTGAACCTTGGGTCATCGAACTCAGCTATGTGCCGGCTGCGGGACTGGAGAGGCTCATCCATGATGACTACCACAATGATCGCAGCGTAGTCGACGGTGACTCTTTCACGATCACGCCACCAGGACGGTAAACGATTCTCGGGACGGCTCGGCGCTCTATGCGTATTGCACTTGTGGGCAACGGTAAGCGCTTGGGAGCAGAATCTCTGGGGCGGCTTTGGCACCGCGCCCGCCGATACCCGGCGTCGGAGCACACGCTTATGATTCGCATGCATCGCACAGCGTTGTCATCCCTATTGTTGGCGCCGCTACTCTGCTCTGCCCAGCCGGAAACGATTCGTCAGTATCAATTTTCACCGCAGCGCGGCGGCCAAAGTTACGAGCTTGCGGTCGACGAGATCTCGCGGCCCGATGTTGGTCCACATGATGTGCTCGTCCGCGTCTATGCGACGTCGTTGAATGGCGGATACGACCTCGAGATGCTCCATGCCTCGCCCGATCGCCGTCCAGAGCTCGCTGGCGGCATCCCGTTGGCTGATGGCGCCGGCGAGGTCGTCGAGATCGGCGAAGACGTCAGTCGCTTTGAGATAGGCGACCGTGTCGTCGGTACTTTCATGCCTGCCTGGATCGACGGCGACCACACGCCGGAAGGCTTAGCATCCTCGCGCGGCGGCAATGCTGGCGGCATGCTCTCTGAGATGATCGTGTCGCACGAGGATGGACTCGTGGCGTTTCCTGATCATTTGAGTTACGAGGAGGCCGCGACCCTGCCAACGGCTGGTGTCGTCGCTTGGGTCGGGCTCTTCAAGCACGAGCCGCTCGAGGGCGGCGAATTCGTACTGCTCGAGGGCACAGGCGGGGTCTCGTCATTCGGCCTCGTGTTCTCTGTTGCGGCCGGTGCGAGAGCAATCATGACGAGCTCGAGCGACGCGAAGCTCGAGCGCGCGGTCGAGCTCGGTGCCTTCGGCGCGGTCAACTACCGGACGAACCCCGAGTGGCAGTCCGAGGTGCGTGAGCTCACGGATGGCGTCGGCGTCAATAAGGTGCTCGAGGTCGGCGGCAGGCAAACGCTGGAGAAGGCTTTACAAGCGCTCGCGCTTGACGGGCACATCGCACTGATCGGCACGCTGTCGGGATTTCCCGAGGAGATTCCGCTCGGTCGCGTATTTGGCAACGTCGCGCATCTCTCGGCGCTTTACGTCGGCTCGCGGACCGATTTCGAGGCCATGAATCGTTTCGTTGCGGAGCACGAGATCCGTCCCCTCATCGATCGAGTCTACGATTTCGACGATGCGCCCGATGCCTTCGAGCTTATGGAGAATGGCGACTACATGGGAAAGATCGTGATCAGGATCCCGTAAGAGCCGGAACGCCAGGAAGCGGTTTCAGCGCTGGGATTCCAACATCGATGGTTCAGATGAACTATTCAGTCCGGAGGTCCGATTCTGGTGACCTGCCCTCCGTAGCTGAGTTGCTGCAAGCCTCGTACCCTGTATTACTGAAGGCGGCCTACGAGCCGGCGGCGCTTGATCCGGCGCTAAAGCTGCTGACTCGTGCCAATCGGAACCTGCTCTCGTCGGGCAGGTATTACGTTGCAGAAGCGACAGACGGCACTCTCGTTGGCTGCGGAGGTTGGACACATGATCCTCCGGGCGGCGATTCGCCTCAGCGTGGTTTAGGGCATATCCGCCACTTCGCAGTCCATCCGGGCTGGATCAGGCGCGGGATAGGCACTGCCATCTACCAGCTATGTGAGGCCGAGGCCCGG